>JBQCFR010000423.1:0-4726 GCA_051958885.1 Tsuneonella sp. | reverse complement strand
CTCTGCGCCTCGTGGTCGGCGGCGACGTGCGGCTGGTCGGCGACAGCTTCGACGACGCGGCAAACCTCGTCCCGCTCGATGGCTACGCGCTGGTCGACTTGCGCGCGAGCCTGCCGCTCGGCGAGCATGTCGAGCTGTTCGGCCGGGTCGAGAATCTCACCGACGCGCGCTACACCGACGTCGCAGGTTACAATACCCGCGGCCGCGCCGTGTTCGTCGGCGCGCGGCTGCGGTTGTGAGGACGGCGCTCGCCGGGCTGGCGATGCTCGCGGGCTGCGCGCCCACGGCCCCGCCGCGCGCGGCCAGCGAGCATCCCACGATCGTCAGCCTCAATCCGTGCACCGACGCGATCCTCGCCGAGGTGGCCGATCCCGGTCAGATCGCCGCGCTCAGCCGCTACAGCCAGGACCCGCGACAGAGCTCGATGGACGTCAATCTCGCGCGCCGCTTCCCGGCGACCGGCGGGACGGTCGAAGAAGTTCTCGCGCTCGCGCCCGACGTGGTGGTCGGCTCGAGCTTCATCGACCCGGCGACCCGCGCCGCGCTGGGACGGCTGGGGATGCGGGTCGAGACGGTCGGCATCGCCTCGACCGTCGCCGACAGCGAAGCGCAAGTGCGCGATCTCGCCCGCCTCGCCGGCCACCCGGAGCGCGGCGAGGCGCTGGTGACGCGCATCGAGGCCGCGCTCGCCTCCGCCCGCTCGCCGCGCCAGCCGATCCCCGCGGTGCTGTGGCAGCCTGACGGGATCGTGCCGGGGGATCATGCACTCGTCAGCGAGTTGATGCGCCGCGCCGGTTTCGCCAACCAGAGCGCCGCGCGCGGCATGGGGCAGGCGGACTATCTCTCGCTCGAACGCCTGCTCGCCGATCCGCCGCGCGTGCTGCTCGTCGCCGGCAGCGAGCGCGGGCAGCACCACCCCGCCCTCACCGCGCTGCGCGGCGTGACCCGCGCCAGCTTAGACCCGGCGCTGCTCTACTGCGCCGGCCCGACGATCATCCGTGCGACGGAGCGGCTGGCCGAGGTGCGGCGGGCCGTGATCAAGCCCCTCCCCTTCAGGGGAGGGGGTGGGGTGGGGCATGTCGCGCGCGCGGCACAGCCCCCACCCCCTGCCCCTCCCCTGAAGGGGACGGGGGGCATATGACCCGCCCCGTCCCGCTCCTCCTCGCCCTGCTGGCACTCACAGTCCCGCTGTCGCTGCTCGCGGGCCGCGTGTGGATCGACCCGGCGCACACGCCCAACGCCGCGGTGATCCTGATCGAGCTACGCCTCCCGCGCGCGGTGCTGGCGCTGGTGATCGGCGCCGGGCTCGGCGCGAGCGGGGCGGCGATGCAGGGCTACTTGCGCAACCCGCTCGCCGATCCGGGGCTGTTCGGCATCGCGCCGGGCGCGGCGCTCGGCGCGGTGGCGAGCCTGTGGTTCGGGTTCGCGGCGAGCCCGCTGCTGCTGCCGCTGTTCGCGCTCGCCGGCGCGGCGGGGGCGATGGCGCTGCTCGCCGCGATCGCCGGGCGGACCGGCGGCATCGCGCTGTTCACGCTCGCCGGCATGATGATCGCCAGCCTCGCCGGCGCGCTGACCAGCCTCGCGATCAGCCTAGCGCCCAACGCCTTCGCGATGAGCGAGATCGTGAGCTGGCTGATGGGCGCGCTGACCGACCGGAGCTGGCACGACGTGGCGATCGCCGCGCCGCTGACGCTCGGCGGCATCGCCTGCCTGGCGATGGGCGCGCGCGACCTCGACGCGCTGGTGCTCGGCGAGGCGGCGGCGCGCAGCATGGGGATGGACCCGCGGCGGCTGCAGGCCTGGCTGATCGCCGGCGTCGGGCTGACGGTCGGCAGCGGGGTCGCGGTGGCGGGGATCGTCGGCTTCGTCGGGCTGATCGTCCCGCACCTCGTGCGCCCGTTCACCGACCGCCGCCCCTCGCAGCTCCTGCTGCCGAGTGCGCTCGCCGGCGCGCTGCTGGTGCTGGTGGCGGACTGCGTGTGCCGCGTGCTGCCGCTGGTCACCGAGCTGCGCCTCGGCATCGCGCTCAGCCTGGTGGGCGCGCCGTTCTTCCTCTGGCTGCTGCTGCGCATGCGGCGGGGGCTCGCGTGATACTCGCGGCCCACTATCTCGGGCTGGCAGGACGGCTGTGCGGAGTCTCGGCCTCGCTGCGCCCCGGCGAGATTACCGCGATCTGCGGGCCCAACGGCGCGGGCAAGTCGTCGCTGCTGCAGTGCCTCGCCGGGCTGCTGACGCCTGACGCGGGCCATGTCGAACTCGACGGCACGCCCCTCGCCATGCTCCACCCGCGCCGCCGCGCGCAGGCGATCGGCTACCTGCCGCAGGAGCCCGAGGTCGCGTGGGACGTCGCGGTGCGCACGCTCGTCGGGCTCGGGCGGTTGCCGCACCGCGACCTCGGCGAGGCGCAGGTGGGCGCGGTCATGCAGGCGCTCGACCTCGAGCGGTTCGCGCACCGCCCCGTCTCCCACCTCTCGGGCGGCGAGCGAGCGCGGGTGCTGCTCGCGCGGGTGCTCGCGGGCGAGCCTCAGTGGATCCTCGCCGACGAGCCGCTCGCCGCGCTCGACCTCGCGCACCAGCTCGCGCTGCTCGGCCACCTGCGCCGCGAAGCCGAGCGGGGGACCGGCGTGGTGCTGGTGCTGCACGACCTCGCGCTGGCGATGAACCACGCCGATCGGGTGCTGGTGCTGGACGGCGGAAGCGTCGCAGCCGACGCCGCTCCCGAGGAGGCCCTATCGGCCGCAATCATCGGCAAGGTGTGGGGCGTCCCGGCGCGCTGGCTCGGCGAACCGGGCGCGCGGGCGCTGATCCTCCCCGGCACGGGGAGGGGGACCGCGCGCAGCGTGGTGGAGGGGACTCGCCGCTGAGCGCGGCGCTTGTGGCGACTCCCTTCCGTCAGCCCTTGCGGGCTGCCACCTCCCCGAACGGGGAGGCTAGCTCCCCGCCGGCGTCTCGTCGCCCGCGTTCGCCAGCCCGCGGTCGATCAGCAGCGGCATCGGGTCGGGATCGTGCCCGGTGAAGTCGCGGAACATCTTGTAGTAATCCTCGGTCTGGCCGCGGCTGAGGATCGTGTCGCGGAAGTGCTGGCCGTTCTCGCGCGTCAGCCCGCCGTGGGTGGTGAACCAGTGGCGGCTGTCGTGGTCGAGCATCTGCGTCCACAGGTAGGCGTAGTAGCCGGCCGAATAGCCTTCCGGATCGCCGAAGATGTGGCGGAAGTAGCTGCTGCGATAGCGCGGCGGGACGAGTTGGGTCGCGAGGCCCGATTGGTCGAGCGCGGTCTTCTCGAAGCTGTCGACCGCGCCCGGCGCGTTGATCGCCAGCGCCTGGCCGGGGGTCAGCGAGTGCCACTTCAGGTCGAGCAGCGCCGCCTCGACCGTCTCGCCGAAAGCATAGCCCTGGTCGAACTTGGCCGCCGCCTGCAGCTTGTCGATCAGCGCCTGCGGGATCGGCGCCCCGGTCTTGTAGTTCCTGGCGTAGTGCGCGAGCACCTTGGGGTCGCTCGCCCACATCTCGTTGACCTGGCTGGGATACTCGACGAAGTCGCGCGCCACCGCGGTGCCCGAGAGCGAGCCGTATTCGCCATTGGCGAAGAACCCGTGCAGCGCATGGCCGAATTCGTGGAACAGCGTCTCGACCCAGTCGAAGCTCAATAGCTGCGGCTGCCCGGCCGGGGCCTTGGGGATGTTGTGGACGTTGTAGATCACCGGCTTGGTGCCGAACAGGCGGCTCTGGTCGACGAAATTGCCCATCCACGCGCCGCCCTGCTTGTTGTCGCGCTGATAGGGGTCGAAGTAGAACAGCCCGAGCTCGCTGCCGTCCTTGTCGTAAACGGTATAGGTGGTGACGTCGGGGTTGTAGACCGGGATATCGGTGCGCTTCTTGAACGTCAGGCCGTAGAGCTGGTTGGCGGCGTAGAACACGCCGTCTTCCAGCACATGGGTGATCTCGAAGTACTGCTTCACCTCGTCGTCGTTGAGGTCGAAGCGCTTCTTCTTGAGGTGATCGGCGTAGAGCGGCCAATCCCACGGCTGGACGGTGAACTTGCCGCCCTCGGCCTTGATCTGCTGGTTGAGCTCGGCCGCTTCCTTGAGCTGCGCGTCCTTCAGCGGCGGGACCATGCGGTTCATGAACGACAGCGCGGTCGACGGCGTCTTGGCCATCGAATCCCACATCTCCCACGTGGCCCAGTCGGGATCGCCGAACAGCGCCGCCTTCTGCGCGCGAAGCTGCACGATCTGCGCAACCAGTTCGCGGGTGTCGTTGGCGTCGCCCTTGCTGGTACGGGTCCAGCTTGCGTCGAACAGCGCCTTGCGCGCGCCGCGGTCCTTGAGCTCGGCGATGCCCGGCTGCTGTGTGGTGTTCTGCAGCGCGATGACGTAGCCGCTCGTCCCGCGCTCGGCGGCGGTCTTGGCGGCGGCGTCGATCTCGGTCTCGGACATGCCCGCCAGCTTCGCCTTGTCGGCGACGGTCAGCGCGCCGGCCTTGGTCGCCTCGGTCAGCTTCAGCGAGAACTGCGTGGTCACTTCGGCGAGCTTGGCGTTGATCGCCTTGACCTGCTCCTTCTGGTCGGCGGTCAGCTTGGCGCCGGCGTGGACCATCTCCTGGTACGTCCGCTCGAGCAGCTTGGCGTCCTCGGGCGTCAAATTCATCGCCGCGCGCTGGTCGTAGACCGCCTGCACCCGTGCGAAGAGCTTGGGATTGAGCATGATCGCATCGCTGTGCGCGGCCA
>JBQCFR010000422.1:0-4961 GCA_051958885.1 Tsuneonella sp. | reverse complement strand
CGCTGAAGAACCAGACCCCGCGGGTGCTGTGGTTCACCGGGCTCTCGGGCTCGGGCAAGTCGACCATCGCCAACGAGGTGGAGAAACGACTCGCGGTTATGAACCGCCACACCTTCCTGCTCGACGGGGACAATGTGCGCCATGGGCTCAACAAGGACCTGGGCTTCACAGAGGCCGACAGGATCGAGAACATCCGCCGCATCGGCGAGGTCGCCAAGCTGATGGCGGACGCGGGGCTCATCGTGCTCACCGCCTTCATCAGCCCGTTCCGCGCCGAGCGGCAGATGGTGCGCGACATGCTGCCCGAGGGCGAGTTCGTCGAGATCTTCGTCGACACGCCGCTCGAGGTCGCCGAGGCGCGCGACGTGAAGGGCCTCTACAAGAAGGCGCGCGCGGGCGAGCTCAAGAACTTCACTGGGATCGACAGTCCCTACGAACCGCCCGAGCATCCCGACATCGTCGTCAACACGGTGGCGATGACTCCGCAGGAGGCCGCGCAGCACATCATCGACAAGCTGCTGCCGCTCAAATGAGCATGACGGACGGCGAGCTCGCCGCGCATCTCGCCCAAGTCGCCGGCCGCATCCTGCTCGCGGTGCGGGCCTCAGGCGTGTTCTCCGGCAAGGCGCTGGGCAAGGCGGGCGACCAGACCGCCAACCAGTTCCTCGTCCACGCCTTGCGCGAACAGCGGCCCGGCGACGGGCTGCTGTCCGAGGAGGAGAAGGACAACCTGGACCGCCTCGCGCACGAGCGGGTGTGGATCGTCGACCCGGTCGACGGCACGCGCGAGTACGGCGAGGAGCGCGCCGACTGGGCGGTGCACGTCGGGCTGGCGATCGGCGGTGCTGCCAGCGTCGGCGCGATTGCCCTGCCGGGGCTCGGCCTTGTCGTGCGCAGCGACGCGCCCAGCGCGGTCCCGCCCGCCCCCGAGCGGCTGCGGATGCTGGTCAGCCGCACGCGTCCCGCCGCCGAAGCGACCGCGGTGGCCGAACTGCTCGGCGCCGAGCTGGTGCCGATGGGCAGCGCCGGGGCCAAGGCGATGGCGGTGGTGCTTGGCCAGGCGGACATCTATCTCCATTCGGGCGGGCAGTACGAGTGGGACAACTGCGCGCCGGTCGCGGTGGCGCTCGCGCACGGGCTCCACTGCAGCCGGATCGACGGCAGCGCGCTCACCTACAACAACCGCGACACGTACGTGCCGGACTTGCTGATCTGCCGCCCCGAGCACGCCGCGCTGGTGCTCGAGCTCATCACCCGGCTCGGCTAGCGCAAACAATAGGTTTCCGCAGCGTCCCTTGCGACTCTGCGCGCCGGGGGGCATTGGGGCGCCCGAAGGAGATTACCATGCGCGATATCGACCACCTCATCGTCGGCGGCCCCGGTTCTTCGGGCGCGCGGACGAAGGACGTGTTCAACCCCTCGACCGGCGAGGTGCAGGCGCGCGTGACGATGGGTGACGCGGCGCTGCTCGACCGCGCGGTCACCGCCGCCAAGCGGGTTCAGCCCGAGTGGGCGGCGACCAATCCGCAGAAGCGCGCGCGGGTGATGTTCGCCTACAAGCAGCTGATCGAGGCCAACATGGACGACCTCGCCAAGCTGCTCAGCGCCGAGCACGGCAAGGTTATCGCCGACGCGCGCGGCGACGTGCAGCGCGGTCTGGAGGTGATCGAGTACGCCTGCGGCATCCCCCAGGTGCAGAAGGGCGAGTACACGCAAGGCGCCGGTCCGGGCATCGACGTTTACTCGATGCGCCAGCCGCTCGGCATTGGCGCTGGCATCACCCCCTTCAACTTCCCGGCGATGATCCCGATGTGGATGTTCGGCATCGCGATCGCCACCGGCAACGCCTTCATCCTCAAGCCCAGCGAGCGCGATCCGAGCGTGCCGGTGCGGCTCGCCGAACTGTTCCTCGAAGCCGGCGCGCCCGAGGGGCTGCTCCAGGTCGTCCACGGCGACAAGGTGATGGTCGACGCGATCCTCGACCACCCGGACATCGCCGCGGTCAGCTTCGTCGGTTCCTCCGACATCGCGCACTACGTCTACAACCGCGGGGTCGCCGCGGGTAAGCGCGTGCAGGCGATGGGCGGGGCGAAGAATCACGGCATCGTCATGCCCGACGCGGACCTCGACCAGGTCGTGAACGACCTCGCGGGCGCGGCGTTCGGCTCGGCGGGCGAGCGGTGCATGGCGCTTCCTGTCGTAGTCCCCGTAGGCGAGGACACCGCCGAGCGGCTCAAGGAGAAGCTTATCCCGGCGATCGAGGCGCTGAAAGTTGGCGTGTCGCACGACGCGGAAGCGCATTACGGACCGGTGGTCTCGCCCGAGCACAAGGCGCGCATCGAGCAGTGGATCGACACCGCCGAGAAGGAAGGCGGCGAGATCGTGGTCGACGGGCGCGGCTTCTCGCTCCAGGGCCACGAGCAGGGCTTCTTCGTCGGCCCGACGCTGATCGACCACGTCACCACCGACATGGAAAGCTACAAGGAAGAGATCTTCGGCCCCGTGCTGCAAATCGTGCGCGCGAAGGACTTCGAGGACGCTCTCAAGCTGCCGAGCGAGCACCAGTACGGCAACGGGGTGGCGATCTTCACCCGAAACGGCCACGCCGCGCGCGAGTTCGCGCACCGGGTCAACGTCGGCATGGTCGGGATCAACGTGCCGATCCCGGTGCCGGTCGCCTATCACACGTTCGGCGGCTGGAAGCGCAGCGCGTTCGGCGACACCAACCAGTATGGCACCGAAGGCGTCAAGTTCTGGACCAAGGTCAAGACCGTTACTCAGCGCTGGCCCGACGGCGGCGGGGATGGGTCGAACGCGTTCCACATTCCCACCTTCGGGTGACGCGGCAGCGACGGCCGGAACGCAGGAGCCGTTCCGGCCGTTGGGCCTTGCGAGGAATGGGAGAAGCCTGCTCATGACCCGGCCTATCGCCCTGGCAGCCGCGCTGCTGCTGCCGCTTGCCGCCTGTCATCAAAATTCCGACTCGCCTACCGCTGCCAGCGACGAAGGCGCCGCGGCCCCCGCGGCCACGCCGATCGATGCGCAGCCTCCCGCAGCGCCCTCGCCCAGCGACACCAGCGGCATCCCCGAACAGGGCATTCCCGCCATCGCGCAAGGACGCTGGGGCCTCGTGCCGGCGGACTGCACTTCGACCAAGGGTGACGCGAAGGGGCTGCTCACCGTGAGCGCGACCACGCTGACGTTTTACGAATCGGTCGGCAGGCTCGGCACCATCCGCGATCACGCCGAAAACAGCGTCACCGCCGAGTTCGCGTTTAGCGGCGAAGGGATGACCTGGACTCGCACCGAGACGCTCGAGGTCAAGGACGGCGGCAAGACGCTCGTGCGCACCGAGACCGGCGGCGACGAGCCCGGATCGGGCGGCCCGTTCACCTATACCCGCTGCGCCGCGTAGGAGATTTCGTATGCGCCTCCTGCTCCTGCTCGCCGCCCTCGCCTCGACCGCGGCGTGCGCCACTGTGCCGGCGAGCGATGAGCCCGAGCGGCGCATGCCGGCGGGCGAATGCGATGCGCAGGGCTCGCAGGGCCACGTGGGGGAGACTGCGACGGCCGATCTCGGCGCGCGGCTGCTCGCCGAAACGCACGCGCGCGTGCTGCGCTGGGTGCCGCCGCGCACCGCGGTGACGATGGACTATCGCCATGATCGGCTAACGGTGTCCTACGCCGACGATTACACGGTTCAGCGCATTTCCTGCGGGTGACGCGTCCCCCCAAAAACCGCAGCTTCGCCGCCCTTCCCCTCGCCCGTCCGGCTCGCTAGAGCGCAGGCGATGACCGGCCAGTTTCAGCTCACCGACGATCAGCTCGCCATCCAGGACATGGCGCGCAAGTTCACCGCGGATAACATCACCCCGTTCGCCGCGCAGTGGGACGAAGAGCATCACTTCCCGCGCGACGTGATCCAGACATCGGGCGAGCTCGGGTTCGGGGCGATCTACGTCAGCGAAGAGAGCGGCGGCATCGCGCTTGGCCGGCTCGAGGCGGCGCTGATCATGGAGGCGATGGCGTATGGCTGCCCCGCCACCAGCGCCTACGTCTCGATCCACAACATGGCGAGCTGGATGATCGACCGCTTCGGCGGTGACGACGTCAAGCAGCGCTTCCTGCCCAAGCTGGTGACGATGGAGCACATAGCCAGCTACGCGCTGACCGAGCCGGGCAGCGGTTCGGACGCGGCGGCGCTGAAAACGACCGCGCGGCTCGACGGCGATCATTACGTGCTCAACGGCACCAAGCAGTTCATCTCGGGCAGCGGGTTCAACGACATCTACGTTGTGATGGTCCGCACCGGCGACGAGAAGGCGAAAGGCATTTCCTGCCTCGTCGTCGAGAAGGGCACGCCCGGGCTCAGCCACGGCGCGCCGGAGAAAAAGCTCGGCTGGAACGCCAGCCCGACCGCGCAACTCATCTTCGAGGACTGCCGCGTGCCGGTCGCGAACCGCGTCGGCGCGGAGGGCGACGGGTTCCGCTTTGCGATGGCCGGGCTCGACGGGGGCCGCCTCAACATCGGCGCCTGCTCATTGGGAGGGGCGCAGCGGTGCCTCGACGAGGCGGTGAAGTACGCTAAGGAACGCCAGCAGTTCGGCCAAGCGATCGCGGACTTCCAGAACACCCAGTTCACGCTCGCCGACATGGCGACCGATCTCGAAGCCGCGCGCGCGCTGCTCTATCTCGCCGCCGCGAAGGTGACCGAAGGCGCGCCGGACAAGACCCGCTTTTCCGCGATGGCCAAGCGGCTGGCGACCGATAGCGGGAGCAAGATCGTCAACGACGCGCTGCAGCTCTTCGGCGGCTACGGCTACTTGAAGGACTACCCGATCGAGCGCTTCTGGCGCGACTTGCGCGTGCACTCGATCCTCGAGGGGACCAACCAGGTCATGCGGATGATCGTCGGCCGGGACATGCTGCGGCAATGACGAATAGGGGTTCTCGGCTTCGCT
>JBQCFR010000421.1:0-8340 GCA_051958885.1 Tsuneonella sp. | reverse complement strand
CTCGTTTCAGCGCAGGCGCTTGACCCACAGCTGACCGCCCTCGCGCTGCTCGATCTTGAAGTTGGGCAATGAGCGGAACATCTCGGATAGGCTCTTGAAGCCGTAGTTGCGCACGTCGAAGCTCGAGCGGTTGCCGGCGATCTGGCCGACCTGTTGCAGCCGCGCGAAGCCCGCATCGTCGCGCTTGGCCTCGCGATAGGCCGCGCCGATCAGGTCCTGCAGCTCGCTGTCGGCCGCCACCGTCTCGGCCGAGCCGGGCACACCGTCCTCGGTCTCGTTGGTCCTGATCAGCTGGTCGATGTCGAGAAAGCGCGTGCAGACCGACTGGAAGGCCTGCGGCGTGCGCGCGCTGCCGAAGCCGTAGACCACGATTCCATCCTGCCGCAACCGGGTGACCAGCGGGGTGAAGTCGCTGTCGGAACTCATGATGCCGAAGCCATCGACCTTGCCCTGGTAGAGCAGGTCGATGGCATCGATCGTCATCGCCATGTCGGTGGCGTTCTTGCCCTTCGAGACGTCGAACTGCTGTTGCGGGCGAATGCCGTACTTGTTGGTGATCGTGTCCCACCTGGACAGACCTTGCTTGGCGAAATTGCCGTAAGCGCGGCGGATGTTGACCTGGCCCAGCTCGGCCATGACGGTCAGCACCGGGTCGATGGCCGCCGGCGTGGTGTTATCGGCGTCGATCAGCAACGCGATGTTGCGCAGGTTCTCGGTAATTTCCATGCGCCGCTAGATGCGGACCGCGGCCGGTTTAATCAACCGGCGAGAAGCTGCCGCTCTCTTCGTCGAGCAGGTGGAGAACGCCTTCCGAAATCGCGAAGAACGCGCCGCGCAGGCGCAGCTCGCCACTTTCCTCGAGTTCCTTGATGTTCGGAAAGGTGCGCAGGTTCACGAGGCTCACCTTCACCCCCGCTTCCTCCATCGCCCGCTCGGCTTCGCGGCCCTCGGTGCCGTGCTTGGCGACGACCTGCTCGCGGGCTTCGTCGAGCAAGTCGATCCAGTCGGCGATGAAGCCGCCGTGGCCCGGCTCGGTGCCGCGCACGCTCTGCGTAAGCGCCGCCTTGCAGCCGCCGCACATCCCGTGGCCCATGACGACGATCTCGCGCACCTTGAGGAACTGCACGGCGAACTCGAGCGCTGCCGACACGCCATGATGACCCGGATTGGTCTCGAACGGCGGGACCATCGCGGCGATGTTGCGAACGACGAAAATCTCGCCCGGATCGGCGTCGAACACCAGCGCCGGGTCGGTGCGGCTGTCGGCGCAGGCGATCACCATTACCCGCGGTTCCTGCCCTTCCTTGAGAGCGGCCCAGCGCTCGCGCCGCGGCTCCCACCCGGTCTGGCGGAAGCGGCGATAGCCTTCGACGAGGCCGGCGAGTTCGAGGGAAGGCTTGATCGACATGGGCGCGCGCATGCCGCATGCTCTTGCCGCTGGCAAGACCGCGGCTTAAGTGGCGCACCATGAACGACCTCGCATCCGCTCCGATCGCGCCCCGAGAGCGCAAGCCCGACTGGATCAGGGTGAAGGCGCCGGTCAGCAAAGGCTACCACGAGACGCGCCAGTTGATGCGCGACCTGTCGCTCAACACCGTATGCGAAGAAGCAGCCTGCCCCAACATCGGCGAGTGCTGGACCAAGAAGCACGCCACGGTGATGATCCTCGGCGACGTGTGCACCCGTGCCTGCGCGTTCTGCAACGTCAAGACCGGGATGCCGCGCGCGGTCGACCCGCTCGAGCCGGAGCATGTCGCGGTCGCCGCTGCGAAGCTGGGCCTTGAGCATATCGTAGTGACCAGCGTCGACCGCGACGATCTGCCAGACGGCGGGGCGGGGCAGTTCGTCAAGGTGATCGAGGCCCTTCGGCGCGAGACGCCGAACACGACGATCGAACTCCTCACCCCCGATTTCCGCAACAAGATGCGCCCCGCGGTCGAGGCGATCTGCGCGGCGGGGCCCGACGTCTACAACCACAACCTCGAGACGGTCCCGCGGCTCTATCCGACCATCCGACCGGGCGCCCGCTACTACGCCTCGCTGCGCCTCCTCGAAGAGGTCAAGGCGCACGATCCGCTCATCTTCACCAAGTCCGGCATTATGCTCGGGCTCGGCGAGCAGCGGCTCGAGGTGCACCAGGTGATGGACGACATGCGCAGCGCCGACATCGATTTCGTGACTATGGGCCAGTACCTCCAGCCGACGCCCAGGCATGCGAAGGTAGAGGATTTCGTCACCCCGAAGGCGTTCGCTGCTTATGGCGCGATCGCGCGGGCCAAGGGCTTCCTGCAGGTCGCGGCCAGTCCGCTGACCCGCTCGAGCTACCACGCGGGCGACGACTTCGCCGCGATGCGCGCCGCGCGCGAAGCCAAGCTGGCCCGCGCCCAGGCCTGATGCCCGGGATCCACGAAGTCCGGCGGCTGCCGTATAGCGCTCAGCAGATGTTCGACCTCGTGGCCGATGTGGGCCGCTATGGCGAGTTTCTGCCTTGGGTGGTCGCCGTGCGCGTGCGGTCGAACAGCGACACCGAGATGGTCGCCGACCTGCTGGTCGGTTTCAAACAGCTGCGCGAAAAGTTCACCTCGCGCGTGGTCAAGCAGCGTCCCGAGCATATCGAGGTTCACTACGTCGACGGGCCGATGCGCGATCTCGACAATCGCTGGAGCTTCCGCCCGACCGATGGGGGCGGGTGCGAAATCGACTTCTGTGTGGATTTCACCTTCAAGAACCGCGTCTTCGAAGCGCTCGCCGGGCAGTATTTCGACCGGGCGTTTCGCCGCATGGTCGCCGCGTTCGAAGCGCGCGCCGATGCGCTTTACGGCAGCAGCAGCTCGAGCGCGCAGAGCGTCGCCTGACGCCGCACCTCGGCGCGGCTCTCGCCGTCGAAGTGCTTCAGTTCCCCTTCGGGCTCGCCCTCGGCTCCGCGGATCGCGCGCGCGAACACCACCGTGCCGACCGGCTTGAGATCGGTCCCGCCGTCCGGCCCGGCAATGCCGCTGATAGCCACCGCGACATCGGCCCCGCTGTGCGCTAGCGCGCCGTTGGCCATCTCCCACACGCAGGCGATCGACACTGCACCGAAGGTCTCGATGATTTCGCTCGACACGCCGAGCGCCTCCATCTTCGCGTCGTTCGAATAGGTCACGAACGCACGGTCGAGCACTGCCGAGGAGCCGGGGATCTCGGTCAGCGCGGCGGCGACCAGTCCGCCGGTGCAGCTTTCCGCGGTCACGATCGTGCGCCCCCGCCTGGCATTCTCGTCGACCACGCGGCGGGCGAGCTGTTCGATGTCGTCAGGCAGCAGCGCGCCCATGATCAGGACCGGCAGATCGATGCGTCGTCCGGCTTCACCAGCGTGAAGACGAATCCCAGCAGTGCGCCGCTGTCGCGCGGAGACAACGGGGATACGAGCTGGATGCCGCGCTCGACCTTGCCGCAGTCGCCGAGCTTGATCGACTCGCCGACTTTCTGCGCGATCAGCGCATCGATCAGCGGACGCACTGCGTCGTCCGGCAGACCGGCGATCAGCTTGAAGTTCTGCGCGTCCTTGGCATCGGTCTTGCCGGCAGCGAACTTGGTGATGGCGCTGCGGGCATAAGGCCAGGTCTCGCCTTGCAGCGCGGCATAGCTTGCGGCGAAGGCCGCGCCGCGGGTGGCGAGAAAGCCCTTGCTCGACAGCGAAGGACCGCACTTCGCGCGCACCCCTTCCACCATCGCCGGCACCGAATAGATCGCCAGCTGCGCGATCTCCTTCTCCGAGATGCAGGCGGGGGCAGGGCTGACGGCAGCAGCCGTCTGCGCCGCCGACAGGGCGGCAGTGGCGGCAAGTGCTGCAAGCTTGGTCTTCATCGGGTCACCCTCGATCGTTGCGCAGGACCGTGGCGATCGCCTGCGCGGCGATTCCCTCGCCGCGGCCGGCGAAACCGAGCCGTTCTGTCGTGGTCGCTTTGACGCTAACGTGAACCGAGTCAACGCCGGCAATTTCGGCGAGCCGCGCGCGCATGGCGTCGCGGTGGGGTCCGATCTTGGGGGCTTCGCAGATCAGCGTCACGTCGATGTTGCCGATCCGGTAGCCTGCCGCGGCGACCAGCGCGGCGGCGTGCGCGAGGAACCGGGATGAGGGCGCGCCGCGCCACTGCTCGTCGCTGGGCGGAAAGTGCTGCCCGATGTCGCCGGCGGCCACCGCTCCCAGCAGCGCGTCCACCACCGCGTGAATGGCGACGTCGGCGTCGCTGTGCCCGGCGAGACCCTTGTCGTGCTCGATCCGCACGCCGCAGAGCCACAGCTCCTCGCCGGGTGCGAGACGGTGCACGTCGTAGCCCATTCCCGTGCGCACGGCGGCAAGCTCGTCCATGAAGTCCTCGGCAAAGGTGAGTTTCCGCAGCGCCTCATCCCCATCGACCAGCGCCACCGCCAGGCCTGCCGCGCGGGCGACCTGAGCATCGTCGCCGGCGTCCGCCGCACGGTCCCACGCCCGGTGGGCGGCGAGGATATCGGCAAAGCGGAACGCCTGGGGGGTCTGGACGCGGCGGAGCATTCCGCGATCGGCCGAGCCGGCCATCATGCCGCCCTCGTCGACCGCGAGGCTGTCCACGACCGGCAGCACGGGGATTGCCGCCGCGCTTTCGCCGAGCGCTTCGAGCAGTCGCTGGACCACCGCAGTCGGCACGACGGGCCGGGCGGCGTCGTGGATCAACACCGCTTCCGGCGCGGCGGAGGCAAGCGCCTCGAGCGCCGCGCGAACGGATAGCTGGCGTGTCGCCCCGCCGGTGACGGTCCGCACCCCCGCGATCCCTTCGAGCGCCTTCTCCGCCGTCTCCGCGTAGCCTTCCGGGATTGCCACCACGATGGACGCGGCCCCCGCCTTGCCGAGCGCCTCGACCGAATGCCGCAGGACCGGCTTGCCGCGCCACGGTGCGAACTGCTTCGGCAGCGGCTGACCCGCGCGCATGCCCTGGCCCGCGGCGACCACGACTGCGGCGAATGGGGGCGCGGGGTGGGCGAGCGGCATCGCCCCGGGGGGCTACCGCCTTGCGCGGGGCGCGGCAATCCACTATGCGCTGCCCAAATTTTAGGCAGCCATTCTCGATGACCTCTGATCCCGCTCCTCCGGCGCCGCCGCGTCCGCCGAAGCCGATTGCCGTCGGCGCGGTGTCGATCGACACGCCGGTCGTGCTCGCACCAATGACGGGGGTGACCGACCGGCCGTTCCGGACGCTGGTCCGCCGCTACGGCTCGGGTCTCAACGTCACGGAGATGATCGCCAGCGAGGCGGCCATCCGCGAAACGCGCCAGAGCGTGCAGAAGGCGGCATGGGCGCCGATCGAGGAGCCGGTGTCGATGCAGCTCGTCGGCTGCGATCCCGGCTCGATGGCCGAGGCCGCGAAGCTGCAGGAAGCGAACGGCGCGGCGATCATCGACATCAACTTCGGATGCCCGGTGCGCAAGGTGGTGGGGCAATACGCCGGCTCCGCACTGATGCGAGAGGTGCCGCTGGCGATCCGGCTGATGGAAGCGACCGTCAAGGCGGTAAAGGTGCCGGTCACGGTCAAGATGCGCATGGGCTGGGACCATGCGAGTCTCAACGCGCCCGAGCTGGCGCGGATCGCCGAGGACATCGGCGTGCAGATGGTCACGGTCCACGGCCGCACGCGCAACCAGATGTACAAGGGCCAGGCCGACTGGGCGTTCGTCCGCAAGGTCAAGGACGCCGTCTCGATTCCCGTAGTCGTCAACGGCGACATCTGCACCGTTGAAGATGCCGCGATGGCGCTCGACCAATCGGGCGCCGACGGGCTGATGATCGGGCGCGGGGCCTATGGCCGCCCGTGGCTGCTGGGCCAGGTGATGCACTGGTGGCGCACGGGGGACCGCCGGGCGAGCCCCGGTTACGACGAGCAACACGTGGTTCTGGTAGAGCACTACAACGCGATGCTGGACCACTATGGGCGCGACACAGGGGTCAAGATGGCCCGCAAGCACCTGGGCTGGTACACCAAGGGGATGCACGGCTCGGCCGAGTTCCGCAACCGCGTGAACTTCATCGACGACGCCGCGCAGGTACTGGGCGAGATCGACCGGTTTTTCGAACCGTTCCTGCAACGCCGGGCGGCGTGAGCGGGCCGGTCGAGCGGCCGGGTCCGCAGGCGCAGATCGCCGGTCTTGTATTCGCGGTCATTCTGATCGACCGGCAGCTTTCGGTGATGGAGGTCAATCCGGCGGCGGAAGACCTGCTCGGCCAGAGCGCCAAGCGACTGGTCGGGCGTTCGCTGTTCGACCTGCTCGACTTCGGCAATCCGTATGTCGAGGCGCGCTTGCGAGAGGACGGCGCGCCGGTGGTCGCCCGAGGACTGGCGCTCGCGGTAGGCGGCCGCTCGCTCAAGGCGAACCTGACGGTCTCGCCGATGCCCTCGCACCCGGGATGGCGCGTCGTGACGCTGTCGGAGGCGGGCCAGGACGACGTGGGAGAGCGCCCCGAGGACGCCGGGTTCCTGAGCGCGCCCGCCGTGCTCGCCCACGAGATCAAGAATCCGCTCTCCGCGATCCGCGGCGCCGGTCAGCTCCTCGCCCGCAAGCTCGACGGCAAGGACGCGGCGCTGGCGGCGCTGATCACCGGCGAGGTCGACCGCATCGCCTCGCTGGTGGACCGGATGCAACGCCTCGGCAGCCGCACCGCCGAGCCGCTGGCGCCGCTGAACCTTCACGAGGCGGTCCGCAACGCGCTGTCCACCATCCGCTCCGCCGGTCTCGGGAATGCCGATCTGGTCGAGGAGTTCGATCCGTCCCTACCGCCCGTGCTCGGCAATCGCGCCGCGCTCGAGCAGGTGCTGATCAACCTCGTGTCGAACGCGCGCGATGCGTGCGCCGGGAACGCCGGCGGGACCATCGCGGTGCGCACCCGCTTCGTCACCGGCCTGCTGTTCAACGCAGTGCGCACCGGCAAATCGGTCAGGCTGCCGATCGAGCTGACGGTGAGCGACAACGGCCCTGGCATCCCGCCCGACATGCGCGAGCACGTGTTCGAGCCGTTCGTCACCACCAAGCCGCATGGCCAGGGGCTGGGCCTCGCGATCGTGCGCAAGCTGGTCCGCGACATGGGCGGCCGTATCGCTCACGACCGCGACGAGCGCGCCGGGCTCACGCACTTCCGCCTCCATCTTCCGCTCGCCCGACAGGACCCCCGATGAATCAAGCCGTTCTGCTGGTCGAGGACGACGCGGGCATCGCCACGGTGATCCGTGCAGCGCTGGAAGAAGAGGGCTTCGCCGTCACTCAGGTGGACTCGGTGGAGGGGCGCGATCGCGAGCTCGCCAGCGGACAGTTCGCCGCGATGCTGACCGATGTCGTTCTCGTGGACGGCGACGGCATCGAGTCGCTCGGCCGTGTCCGCAGCGCCCGTCCGCAGCTGCCGGTGATCATCCTGTCCGCGCAGAACACGCTCGATACGGCGATCCGCGCATCCGAAACCGGCGCGTTCGAGTATTTTCCCAAGCCGTTCGACCTCGAAGAGCTCGTTCGCGCAGTGAAGCAGGCGACCGCGCGGCGGGGCGGCGAGGCGAGGGCAGCCGAGGAAGCGGGCGACGGTCTGCCGCTGGTCGGGCGCAGCCAGGCGATGCAGGCGGTGTACCGGATGATCACGCGCGTCCTGCGCAATGAT
Organism: Tsuneonella sp.; assembly: GCA_051958885.1. Classification (GTDB taxonomy): domain Bacteria; phylum Pseudomonadota; class Alphaproteobacteria; order Sphingomonadales; family Sphingomonadaceae; genus Tsuneonella. Next base: position 683 of record JBQCFR010000421.1, on the reverse strand, counting down.
CTCACGGTGCTGGTGCTCGGCGAATCCGGCACCGGCAAGGAACTCGTCGCCGAGGCCATCCACCACTTGGGGCACCGCAAGTCCGGGCCGCTCATCGCCGTGAACGCCGCGGCAATCCCGCGCGAGCTGATCGAGAGCGAGCTGTTCGGCCATGAGAAGGGGGCATTCACTGGCGCGGTAACGCAGGCGATCGGCAAGTTCGAGCAGGCCAACGGCGGCACGCTGTTCCTCGACGAGATCGGCGACATGCCGCTCGATGCGCAGACGCGCCTGCTTCGCGCGCTGCAGTCCGGGCGCATCCGCCGCGTCGGCGGACGCCAGGACATCGCGGTCGACGTGCGGATCATCGCCGCGACCAACCGCGACCTCGCGCCGATGATCGCGGCCGGTACCTTCCGCGAGGACCTCTATTACCGGCTCAACGTAGTGCCGATCCAGCTTCCGCCACTGCGGGCACGCACCGGGGATATCGGCGCGCTCGCGCGGCATTTTCTCGCCCGCGCGGCCGACGAAGGGTTGCCGCGCCGGAGCATCGACCAGTCTGCGATCGAGGTGCTCGAGCGGCATGACTGGCGCGGCAACGTGCGCGAACTGCGCAATGTCATGTACCGGCTCGCGCTGCTCGCGCGCGAAGAGGCAATCGACGGCGAACTGGCAGCCTCCGTGATCGGCGAGGCGCCGGC
>JBQCFR010000420.1:0-2428 GCA_051958885.1 Tsuneonella sp. | reverse complement strand
CCGCCGGCCTTCGCGTAAGCCGCATTGGCACTCGGTACCGTCGGCACCTCCTCGCCGCCCTCCAGCCGGTGATGGGTCTGGGTGGTTGCCAGCGCCGCTGTCCCGGGCACCGGGAGCAGAGTCCCCGCCGTTGCCCAAGGTGAAGCGGCAGTGCGCAGCTGGTAGGCGTCGTAGCCGATACCGTTCCCGACCCGCCCGACGCTGCGCCGCCCGTAACCCAGATAGACGGTGGCGACATCGTCAGGCTGGCCCGGCATCACCCACACCGGCCCCGTCACGCTTCGCCCGCCGCACTCCACCTCGATCATGGGAACGCGGTTGCTCGCCGGTTCGCCTGACCCGCCGATCCCGAGACGGCTCGCGGTTGCGGGGCTGAGCGCGATGACATTGTCCCAGGTGACCTTGGTCAGCGGCTTGGGGAGCTCCTGGAGCCAGCCGTTATTGGCTCCGGCCCCGTCGCGGATCGTCGGATCGGGGCGGATGACGACTTCCACCTCGCCGCTCGGCTGCTCCGCCTGGATCGGCAAGGCGCGTGGCGAGACAGCCGCCGGCTTGGCCTGGGTGCCGGGAACGAAGCCCATCTTGAGCGCCGCATTCCACGCAGCGTCATCAGCCAGCTTGTCCGACCAGGATTGCCGCACGATCGATCGCGCATCGGGCGCGCCCCCCACGGTCAGCCCCGCCACCAGCGTGTGCAGCGACCGCGTGTCGTAAAGCGGCTGGATCACCGGCTGGATGACGGTCGCGACGCCGTCCACCGACCGCGCGTCGCTCCAGTCCTCGAGCGCGTGCGGGATCGGCAAATGCCAGGCGCTGGCCGCCGCCGTCTCGTCATAATGGGTGCCGGCGTGGACGGTCAGCGGGATGCGCCGAGCCAGCGACGCGAAGGCGATATCGGCCGGACCGGCGTAAGCGGGATTCGCGCCGAGCGTGAACAGTGCGGCTACCCGGCCTGCCTCCACATCGCGGACGAGATCTAGGTAGCTGCCGTCGGCGGCGAGCGCGACCGGCTCAAGATACTCGATTGCAGCGCTCCCGAGCCGTCCGTTCACAGCAGCCGCCAGCGAGTGAATCGCAGGCGGGAGATGGCGACCGACGGTCAGCAGCGCCTGGCCGCGATTGGCGAGGAGGGCATTCGCCGCCGCACCGACCCAGCCGAATTCTTCCGGAGTCAGCCCGCCGACCGGTCCTCCGAGGCCAAGCCTTGCCCCGAGCGCAGCGGCAAGCCGCGCTATTCGCGAAGGCCGCACCCCGATCCGGTGCTGCGCATTGGCGCCCGTCAGTGTCGGCGTCGGCTCCGCCATGTACAGGCGGATCCGCTCGGCGTTGGAGGCATCGCCGCGCCGTTTCGCCCAGCCGCCGGCGTTCACCACCTGCGCCGCGCCCGCGCCAAGGAAATCGTCATCCAGGCTGACGATGATGCGCGCATTCTCCAGCCGCAGCAGCGGCTGCACCGGTCCGAGCGCCTCCGTCACGGCATCGGCGCCATAGCCGGCCAGCGGATCGAACCCGTGCACCCGCAGGTTCGGAAGCGCCGCCTTCAGCTGCGCGATCTGCCGGATCAGGGTCGGGGAGGTGGTCGGCCCGATCAGAAGCCGGAGCCCCGCGCCTCCGTTCGCCTTCCACGCCGCCCGCCAGCGCTGCATCTGCGCGTCGAAGTCGGCCCAGTCGGCGGTCGTCCCGCGAAGCAGCGGCGCCTGGCTGCGGTCGGGATCGTAGAGGTCGAGGAGCGCCGCCTGGGTCAGGAAGCTCGTCGCCCCGCGGCTCGCCGGATGTTGGGGATTCCCCTCCAGCTTGATCGGCCGTCCGGCAACACAGGTCGCAAGCACCGGCTGGGCGAAACCGTCGACCAGGACCGCGGTCGCGTAATGGTCGATCCGGCCCTCCTCGAAGCCGGGTGGCCGGTTCACGAACGGAACCACATCGTCCGATTTCGCCGGCTTGCACCCCGTCACCCCCGCAAGCGCCAACGACGCGCCCATCACGCGCAACAGCTCGCGCCGGTCGACCCGCGCCATCTCGAACAGCGACGGGAATTCCGCCTTGATGGTCTCGGCGAACGAGTCGCTTCCGGCCAGCTCCTGCAGCGATTGCCACCAGCGGCGGCCGGTTTCGGCAGGGCGCCCGGTCATCGGTGGCAGACCCCGCAATTGGTGAGCACCTGCGGCGAGTGGATGTTGTAGAGGCGCACCAGCTTCTGCTCGAGCGCCTTCTCGTCCGGCGGCGGCTTCCAGTCGAAATCGAGAACGGCGTCGCGCGGCCTCAGCCGCGGCCCGGGATCGCGGTGGCAATCGATGCAGAATTGCATCGTGATCGCCTTGGCGCGGTAGGTCAGCGGCATCCGGTCGACGCGCCCGTGGCATTCGACGCAGGCGACGCCCTTGGCGATGTGGATGTCGTGCCGGAAATAGACATAGTCCGGCACCCG
>JBQCFR010000419.1:0-3563 GCA_051958885.1 Tsuneonella sp. | reverse complement strand
GAAAGTACCCCGTTGCAGCGGGGGCTTCGAGCGTCCCTGCGGCTCAAGCCGCGGCGGACAGCCCCCCAGTTGCCCTGGTGGCTAACAGCAACTGGTAAACGTCCTGATAACGACGAATATTGTGCGCCCAGTCGTGCTTAGCACCGACGTGCGCCCGAGCGTTTGCGCGCATCGCGGGCCAGCTCGCGGGCCGCGCGAGCAGGTCGGCCAGCGCCTCGGCGCAGGCCGCCGGATCGCCAGGCGCGAACAGCGTGCCGGTGAGCCCGTCCGTCATCAGCTCGCGGTGCCCGCCGACGTCGGAGGCGGCGACGAGGCGCCCCTGCGCCATCGCCTCGAGCGGCTTCAGCGGCGTGACGAGATCGGTCAGGCGGCTGCGCTTGCGCGGATAGGCGAGCACGTCGATCAGCGAATAGTAGCGGTCGACCTCGCCGTGCGGCACGCGGCCGGCGAACACGATCGCCTCACGCGCAGGCGAGGCTGCGGCGGCAGCGCGCAGCGCCGGCTCCATCGGCCCGCCACCGACGAGCAGCAGCCGCGCGTCCGGGTGGCCGGCGCGCAGCAGCGGCAGCGCGGCGATCAGGTCGTCGAGCCCTTCGTAGTCGTAAAAGCTGCCGATGAAGCCGATCACCGGCCCCTCGCCCAATCCGAGTTCGGCGCCCAGCGCGTGGTCGAGCGGCGGCGGATCGCCGAACAGCGTGAGGTCGACCCCATTGGGCGAGAGCCCGATCTTGCCCGCCGCGTGGCCGCGGGCGATCAGGTCGTCGCGCAGGCCGTGGCAGATGGTGAACACGGCGTCCGCCTCTTCGACCACGCGGTTTTCCAGCGCGCGGGTCATGCGGTACTTCAGCGAGCCTTCGCGCCCTGTCCGGTTGCCGACCGCCGCGTCTTCCCAGAACGCGCGGATCTCGTACACCAGCGGAATGCCGTGCCGCCGGGCGACGCGCGCGGCGGCAAGCCCGCACAGCGCGGGCGAATGCGCGTGGAGCACGTCGGGCCGCCATTCGGCGACAAGCGCTTCGATCGCCTGCGCGAACCGCGCGATCTCGCGCATTTCGCGCAGACCCGCGGGGCCGTGCGCCTCGCCAGGGGTGCGGTGGAACAGCAGCCCGTCGGCGACTTCGGCCGCTGGTCCTTCGGCTTCATGGCGCAGTCCGGTGATGCCGCGCACCTCGAGCCCCGCCGCGGCCTGCGCGCTCATGATCGCGCGGGTGCGGAAGGTGTAGCCGCTGTGGAGCGGCAACGAGTGGTCGAGGACGTGGAGCACGCGGGTCATCGTGCGCACGGTATCGCACGATAGGCTTAACGGCGCGTCAACCGCCTGCTGCTACCCGCACGTTCATCCGCAACGGCAGAGCCGCACCACCTTGATCGACGCATTCGCCCTCGGCCTCACGCACTTCCTGCTGGCGGTCGCCGTCATCCGGCTGCTGTCGCGGCCCGAACTCGACGACGAGAGCGCGGCCGACGGGAAACGCGGCAAGTGATCGACCTTGCGCTGTTCGCGTTCGTGACCGCGCTACTCGCCGTCGGCTTGCGGCGTCCGTTCGTCTGGGTGCTCGCCTATCTCTACATCGACGCGCTGCAGCCGCAGGACATCGGCTGGACGCTGATGCCCAAGATCCCGGTCTCGCTGATCGCCTTTTGCGCCGCGTTCGGCGGCTGGCTGCTCGCCGACTCCAAGCACGGCGCGCGCTTCACCTTGCGCCAGGGCATTCTCGTCGCGCTGCTGCTGTACTGCGCGTTTACCACGGCGAACGCCGACTTCCCGGTCGCCGCGCTGAGCAAGTGGACCTGGGTGTGGAAGGCGCTGGTGTTCGCGATCTTCCTGCCGCTCACGCTCACTACCCGGCTGCGGATCGAGGCGGTGGTGCTGACGATGGTGCTCAGCGCGGGGGCCATCGTGATCGACGGCGGAATCAAGACCGCGATGGGCGGCGGCGGCTACGGCACGCTCGCGCTGTTCGTGAACGACAACAACGGGATGTACGAAAGCTCGACCATCGCGACGGTCGCGATCGCGATCATTCCGCTCGCGCTGTGGCTGGCGAAACACGGGACGATCTTTCCGCCCGACTGGCGGGTGAAGTGCTTCGTCGCCGCGCTGATCTTCGCCAGCCTGCTGATGCCCGTGGGGACCGAGGCGCGCACGGGCCTCTTGTGCATCGGGGTGCTCGGCCTGCTGATGCTGCGCGATGTCAAACGCCGCTTCGTCTACCTCGGCGGGGCGCTGGCGCTCGGGCTGATCGCGGTGCCGTTCCTGCCGCAGAGCTGGTATTCGCGGATGGAGACGCTCGAGACGCATGACGAGGACACCTCGGCGTCGACTCGCGTAGCGGTGTGGCGGTGGACGATGGACTACGCGAGCGATCACCCGCTCGGCGGCGGGTTCGACGCCTATCGCGGCAATTCGTTCACCTATCGCCTGCCGGTGGTTACCGGCGACGGCAACACCACCTCGGTCGAGGTCGAGAATCACACCGACATGGCGCGCGCCTATCACTCGGCGGTGTTCGAGATGCTCGGCGAGCAAGGATACCCCGGACTGTTCCTGTGGCTATGGCTGCACGCGCTGGGACTGTGGCAGATGGAGCGCATCCGCCGCCGCTGGAAAGCGCGCCAGGCGCCGGGCGAAACCTGGCAGGCGCCGCTTGCCGGCGCGCTGCAGTTCGCGCAAATCATCTACCTTGTCGGCTCGCTGTTCCAGGGCATCGCCTACCAGCCCTTCGTGCTGATGCTGCTGGGGGTGCAGATGGGGCTGTGGTCCTATTGCAAGCGGACCGATTCGCAGGCCCGCAAAACCCGGCGCGCCGCGCGTCCGGGCAGCGGCGCCGTAGCGGCAGGAACACCCGCGTTGCCTTGACGCTTGCCATGCGCCATGAAGCTGCCGCTTTACGTTAGCGGCAAGTTTCAAGGAGAGGCGCACATGAGCCCGCAGGACATCGCCAAGAAGGCCGGCGAGAACATCGGCACCAGCGAATGGGTCGAGATGAGCCAGGACCGGATCAACAAGTTCGCCGAGGCCACCGGCGACTTCCAGTTCATTCACATCGACGAAGAAAAGGCCAAGCAGACGCCGTTCGGCGGCACGATCGCGCACGGCTTCCTCACGCTGTCGATGATCCCCTACCTCAGCGCGCATTCGGACCTGCCGAAGGTCGAAGGCGTCAAGATGGGCGTGAACTACGGCGGCAACAAAACCCGCTTCATCAGCCCGGTCCGCTCGGGCAAGCGCATCCGCGGCCACTGGAAGCTGCTCGAACTGGTCGAGAAGCGCCCCGGCCAGTGGCAGCAGACTCACGAGATCACCATCGAGATCGAAGGCGAGGACAAGCCCGCCCTGATCACCGAATGGATCATGCAGTTCTTCGTCTGATCGCTCCTCCCCGGCAGATCGGCTCTTCGTTCACTTCGACAGGATACCAGTACCATGCGTGACGCCGTCATCGTCTCCACCGCCCGCACCCCGCTCGCCAAGGCGGGCCGCGGGGCGTTCAACAACACTCCCGCGGTCGAGCTGGGCGCGTTCTCGGTCAAGGCCGCCGCCGAGCGTGCGGGCCTCCAAG
>JBQCFR010000418.1:0-3434 GCA_051958885.1 Tsuneonella sp. | reverse complement strand
GAGCGCGCCGCTGTCATCGTAATAGGCCACCCGGCTTTCGAGCCCGACCGTCTCGGCCACGGTGATCTGCACGTGGTCGATGTAATTGGCGTTCCAGATCGGCTCGAACAGCAGGTTGGCGAACCGCAGGGCGAGAAGGTTCTGCACCGTCTCCTTGCCGAGGTAGTGATCGATCCGGAAGATCCGGTCCTCGCTGAAGGCGGCTGCCACGGCATCGTTGATCTCGCGGCTGGTCTCGAGGCTGGTGCCGAGCGGCTTTTCGAGCCCGATGCGCACGGTATCGCCCGCGAGCCCGGCGGACTTCAGGCCGGCGATCGTCGGCTCGAACAGGCTCGGCGCGGTCGACAGGAAGATCGCCAGCCCCTGCTCGGGCGTGCCGACTTTCTTCGCCAGCGCATCGTAGCCTTCGAGCGTGGTCGCATCGAGCGCCTGGTAGTGGAGCCGGTTGAGGAAGTCGGCCATCCCGCCGCGGCGGTTCGGCGGCAGGTACTTTTCGAGCGCGGCGCGCGCGAAATTGCGGAACTCGTGGTCGCTCATCGCCGAGCGCGCGGTGCCGACGATCCTGAGGTGCGCGGGCAGCAGGTGATCGTGAGCGAGCGCGCAGAGCGAGGGCAGGAGCATGCGCTGCGACAGATCGCCGGTGGCGCCGAACAGCAGCAGTCGGTCGGCGGTGAAGCTCATGCGGGCCGCGTCTCCTTACCTCGCGCGCCTAGCAAGCGGCGGGGAGCCCTGCCAGCCGCGCGCATACTTATTCATCGCGCCCCGCGAAGGGCCTACAGACCCGCCATTTCCAGCGTGCGGCGCGCCGCCTTGAGGTGCGGCACGTCGACCATCTTGCCGTCGAGGCCCACGGTGCCGGCGCCCGGATTGGCATCGAACGCGGCGATGACGCGGCGGGCGAAAGCCACCTCCTCCTCGCTCGGGGTGAAGCTCTCGTTTATCGGCGCGACTTGCGCGGGGTGGATTGCGAGCCGGCCGGAGAAGCCTTCGGAGCGCCCGCGCCGCGAATCCGCGCGCAGCCCTTCTTCGTCACGGAAGTCGGCGTGGAGCGTGTCGATCGCCAGCACCCCGGCGGCGTGCGCGGCGAGCAGCGTCAGCGAGCGCGCCATGCGGAAGGTGAACAGCCATTCGCCGTCGGGCCCCTTGTTTCCCGTGGCGCCGAGCGCCGCGGCGAGGTCTTCCGCGCCCCAGGTGAGCCCGATCAGCCGCTTGAGCCCGGCGCCGGCGAACTCGCCCAGCTTGAAAGGCGCGATGGGCGTCTCGGTGGCGACGGGGAGGATCTTGACGCTGCCCGGCGCGATTCCGTGCGCCAGCTCCATGTGATCGAGCAGGTTCGAGAGCTCGCGCACGCAGTCCGGCCCGTCGGTCTTGGGCTGGACGATCCCGTCGGGCGCGCCGGGCATGACCGCTGCAACGTCTTCCTTGATCATCCCGCTGTCGAGCGGGTTCACGCGGACCCAGAGCTGCGCCTTGCGCTGTCCGCGCGGATGCGCGCGCAGGTAATCGGCGACGAGCTTGCGCGCCGCGGGCTTGTTTTCGGGCGACACCGCGTCCTCGAGGTCGAGGATCGCCACGTCGGCGCCGCAGCCCTCGATTTTGCCGAGCTTCTTCTCGCTGTCACCGGGGATGAACAGCCAGGAGCGCAGCGGGCTCACGCGGCGGGCCGCTTGTGCTGGAGGCCGGAGCGGCGGCAGCTCGCCACCAGCGTGCCGTCCTGGTTGTAGGCGCGGTGGACGAAGGTGACGATCCCGGCGGCAGGCCGGCTCTTGCTCTCGCGCAGGTCGGCGACCTCGGTTTCGATGTTGAGCGTATCGCCGACGAACACCGGCGCGGGAAAGCGCACTTCGTCCCACCCGAGGTTGGCGATCGCGGTGCCCAGCGTCGTGTCGCCGACCGAGACGCCGACCATCAGCGACAGCGTGAAGCACGAATTGACCAGCACCCGGCCGTATTCGGTGCCCTTCATGTACTCGGCGTCGAGGTGGAGCTGCGCCGGATTGTGGCTCAGCGTCGTGAACAGCAGGTTGTCCGTCTCGGTGACCGTCCGGCGGATCGCATGGCGGAACACCTGCCCGACCTCGAGCTCGTCGAACCAAACGCCTGCCATGCCGTCTCCTCGCGCGGGTTTCGCACCGCTAGAGACAAATCGCGCGCGAAGTTCAAGCGCGGGGTCGCCCGGCGGCGCGCGCACGGCCGGGCGCCGCCGGGGTCCGGGCGGTCAGCGCAAGGCGCGCGCCGCGTCGCCCAGAATGATGAACGCGCCCCAGTAGTACGGGTGCGAGGTCTCGGCCTGGTTCATCAGCTGCTCCTGCGCGGCCGCGAGCGAGTCGCCCAGGCTCTCGCCCTGCTTGGCCTCGAGCATGCCGGTGATCAGCCGCTTGGTGGCCGAGTAATCGTCCGGCACCGGCCAGTGGCTGGCGACCACCGAGCGCGCGCCCGCGCCGACGAAGGCGCGCACCAGCCCATCGAGCGCGTAGTTGCCGCCGGTGACGATGCCCGCCTCGCGCGAGGCGGAGACGGTCGCCATGCCGGCGGTGTCGCAGGCGGAGAGGATCACCAGGTCGGCATCGAGCTTGAGGTCGAAGATCTCGCCGAAGCTCAGCAATCCGTCCGATCCCTGCCCGCCGAACGAGGTGATCAGCGCCGGGCGCGCCGGGCACGACGGTTTGGGCGCGGTGACCAGGCCGTGCGTCGCGAAGTGCAGCACGCGGTACTGGTCGAGCGTCGGATCGGCGAGCAGCGCAGTGTCGGTGAACGCCGGCCCGGTGATGACCTCGCTCATGCCCTGGCCGAGCTCGTTCCTGGCCGCGAACAGTTCGTCGGGCTTGATCGGGTGCTGCCAGTTGGCGATTGGCCAGCTGCATTGGTCGGCCACCGCGGCGACCGGGCGCTGATCGGGCACCGCGTTGCTGCCGACGCCGAGGTAGGCCCGCTGCGCCTTCGACGGGGCGATCTCGCGCACGTCCATGAACCCGCGCGGCGAGACCGAGATCGACACCTCGCGCCCGCGCGCAAGCCAATCGGTGCCGCGGAAGTCGTACGCATCCGCCTTCGGCTTCTTCTGGCGCGCCTGGTAATCGGCGACGCTCTTGTCCGAGGTCACCAGCACTTCGGGGGGCAACTGCAGCATCGGCCCGTCGGGCTCGAAGATCAGGTGATGGACCTTGGCGAGCTGGCCCGACACGGGCCCGAACAGCTTGGTGTAGAGCGTATGCGCCCGCGCGATGTCGAACGGGTAGGTGACGATCTGTCCGTTCTCGTCGACGGCGATCGAATCGCGCACGGCGCGCACGTCGTCCTGCAGCCCGTCGACCCCGCCTTCCACGGCGAAGCTCTGGGTGCCTTCGGGCGTGACCCACAGCGCGTAGGCCTGCCCGCCGACAGTCATCAGCTTGTAGTAGGCCTCGCCCGCGCGGAGCTTGCCGCGCAGCTCG
>JBQCFR010000417.1:0-5017 GCA_051958885.1 Tsuneonella sp. | reverse complement strand
CGCCGCTCGGGCTCGCTGAGCCAGGTCTCCGGTCCCTCGTCCTCGCTATCCTCATCAGGCCGCGCGGTGACCGGCGCCCACAGCGTCACCAGGCCCGGCCGCTGCTCGCCGCGGTGCTTCCCCGGGTGTTCGGCAAGCCCGAACGCGCTGTGTCCGACCGACTCGAGCGCTTCATCGACAAAGTCGAGCACGGGCTGAGCGGTGCGGAACGAGCGGCCGAGGCCGAGGTCCACAAGCTCGCGCGCATCGTGATCGTTCTGCGCCAGCGCCCGCATCCGCGCCGCGAATGCATCGTGAGCGCGGGCGAAATTCTCCGGGCTGGTGCCCTGGAAACGGAAGATCGCCTGCTTGTAATCGCCGACCACGAAGATCGTCCGCAGCTTCCCTTCGCGCTGACCGGCGCCGACGAAGAAGTCCGAAGTCAGCGCATCGATGATCGCCCACTGCGCGGCGTTTGTATCCTGCGCCTCGTCGTTGAGGATGTGATCGAACCGGCGATCGAGCGTTTAGCTGATCCACTCGGCGATGTCGGAGCGGGTGAGCAAGGCGGCGGCGCGGCGGATCTGGTCGTCGAAGTCGATCAGCCGCTCGCGCTCCTTGGCCTCGTCCCACGCGAGCGCGAAGGCGCGGCCGAGCTGGAGCGCGGGCACCAGCCAGCGCGCGAGTTCGAGCAGCCCCTGCCGCTCGCGCACCGCGTTGACCGCTTCGAGCACCCTAAGCGCGCACGCCTCGTAGCCGCCGTCGCGCTTCTCGAGGTGATTCAGGCTTTTCGGCTTGGTCCTGTCCTTGGTGAACAATGTGCCGAAGAAGCTGTCGAGCGTAGCGAGGCGGCTCGCCGGGTCGGCGGCGAGCCAGGTGTTGATCGCCGCGGCACCTTCGCGCCCCCCCTTGGTGTCCCACGCCGACAGCGTCTCGAGGCACGATCGCAGCGCGTCGCAATCGAAGCGGCCGTCGGCGCAGAGTTCGGCGAGGCTCGCCTCGTCGGCGCCTGCTTCGAGCCCGAGCAGATGAAACACGCGTTCTTCTAGGTCATGCTGCCACCCGCCCGGGCCGAACCACAGCTCGCGCGCCTCCGCGCAGCGCATGAGCCACGCGCGCACCCCGTCGGCGCCCATGCGGATCGACAGCGCGCCCAGCGCCTCGAAAAACGCGGTGTCCTCTCGCTCCTCCGCCTCGACCAGCAGGCCGGCGAGAACCGCGTGCGCAAGCAGGTCGCGGTCGCGGTCCTCCATCGGCCGGGTGCCGGGCACGAGCCCAGCCTCTTCCGGGAAGTTCGCCAGCAGCCACTGCGAGAACGCGTGAATGGTATCGATCCTGAGGCCCCCGCCGGGGCAATCGAGCACACTGGCGAACAGCGTCCGCGCCCGCGCGATCGTCTGCTCGTCGATCGGCGCGCCGATGTTCTTCAGGGCCGCGGCCAACTGCGTCTCCGGCGCGCGAACCCAGTTCGCCAGCACTTCGTTGACGCGCGTCGCCATCTCCGCCGCGCCGGCCTTGGTGAAGGTGAGGCACAGGATCTGCCCCGGCTCGACATCGCGCCGCAGCAGCAACCGCAGCACGCGCGCGGAAAGAACCTGGGTCTTGCCGGTGCCTGCCGAGGCCGACAGCCAGACGCTGTCGCGCGGGTCCACCGCCTCCGCCTGCTCGCCCTCGAGCCGATAGACGGTACCGCTCACTGCTCGCGCCCCATCCATTCCTCGAGCCGCATGAGCTGGTCGTAGGTGTCGTACGTCGGCGCGTCGGGGTTCAGCCGCGCGATGAACGGCGTGTCGCCAAGGATCCACTTGTCCAGCGCGTCGTCGAGGTAGAACTTCGCCTGCGGCAGGAACTCCTCGGGCGGGATGCCGCTGCGCTTGCTGCCTTCGAGCAGCGGCGTGGTGACATAGCCGAAGCCGGTCGGGCTGTTGTCGTTCTTGCCCAGCGACCAGTATTCGAACCGCGCCGCGTGGCCCTCCGCTCCCTCGAACGCTCCGCGCTCCACCATCAGCCCAATCGTGCCGAGCTGGAGGGCGTAGCCTGCTTCCACTTGCGCGCCGCTGGGCGGCCGGCCGGTCTTGTAATCGACCACTGCAAAGCCGCCCTCGCCCAGCTTGTCGAGCCGATCGAGCCGCCCGTGAATGGTCACTCCGCGCCAGGTCATCTCGCCCTTCTGCTCGAACGCCGCGGGTCGGCGCTGCTCGTCGGCGGCGATTTCCCCGGCGACCCACTCGAGCGCCTTCATCAGCCGCGGCCGCCACAGCGCGCGAGTGAGCGGGTGCGCGTTCATTGCCGCGAGCCGCTCGGCGGCGATGTCCTCCATTGGCCGGCCGCTCTGGTGCCAGACCTCGAGAATCTTGTGCGCCAGCTCACCCTGCCACGCGGGGCTCGGCTCCGCGTCGAGCGGGTCGAGCTCGCGCAGGCGCAGGATGCTGTTGGCGTAGAATTGAAACGGATCGGCGCGCAGCCGGTCGAGCCCGGTGACGCTGACCTTCACCCTGCGCTGCTCGGCGGAAGGCTTCGGCTCTGGCCGCGGATAGAGCGGCAGCGGCGGCGCGTCGTCGATCGCACGGGCCAGCGCTACAGCGCGTCGCTCGCTGTGAGCCGGAACCAGGTCCGCGCCGAGCAATGCGCGCACGCGCAGCAGGAAGCGCGAGGGGATTGCCGGCCCGCTCTCGTCGCGCGCAGCCCGGCTCAGGACCACTTCGGGCGCGCCGAGCGCGGCGGCGAGATCGTGCGCCGACAGGCCGATGCGGAAATCCGCGCCGGGCACGCCGAGCGCGCGCAGCACTGGCGGAGCGAGCAGCGCATCGGTCGCTGCGCCGGCCGGCCAGGTCCCTTCGTTGAGCCCGGCGCAGATCGCCAGGTCCGCGCGCGCCATGCGCGATTCGATGAGGCCGTAGATCGCAACCCGCGGATGGCCCCCGTAGGGCGGGCGGACCGCCATCGCCTCGAGTTCGTCGTGAAGCACGGCGAACAGATCGTCCGCTTCCAGGCGGGTGCCCGCCTCTCGGGCGTGCAGGCGCAAGTCCTCGACGAGGCGGGCTAGCGCCCGGCCGTCCTCGCGCGCCCACAGCAGGTCGCCAACCAGCGCCTCGCCGCTTGCGGTCAGCAGGTCGAGCCAATCGGCGAGTGCGAACTCCCGGCGCGGCTCCGTCAGCGGAGAAAGCGCGGCGTCCACCTCGTTCCACCAGCGATCGAGCCCGGCTTTCGCGGCGACCGAGCGAAGCGGCGCAAGGCCCGGCTCGGGGCGCGGACCCCGCAGCTTCAGCTCAAATGCGCGCACGCTGCGCAGCCACGCCTCGCGGCCCTCCCCCGTTCGCACCAGCGGGTGCTGCAACACGGCGATCAGCGGCACCGGCGCCGCGCGTTCGGCGGCGAGCTGTGCGAGTTGCAGCAGCAGCCGCCCGGCGGGCATGCGTGAGAGCGGCCGGCCGGCCGAATCGTCAGCCTCGATGTTCCACCGGCGCAAGTGCTGCACCACCCGGCGCGCGAGGCTCCGGTCGGGGGTGATAAGTGCGGCTCGCTTCTCTGGAACCGCGACCGCCTCGCGGATCAGCAGCGCAATCGCCTGCGCCTCTTCCTCCGGAGTCGCGGTCTCCATCAGCCGCACGCCGGCAAGGCGGCACTTTTCGGCGGGCAAGCCGACCCACGCCTTGCTCGCCTGCGGCGGCAGGAAAAGGTTCGAGATCGCGTGGCTGCGCTCGGGCTCTGCCGCACCGATGCCCCGGCGGTGCCACGGCCGCACTTCGGCGCGGTTCACGCCCATCCGGTTCAGCAGCAGCTTGAGGTGGTACTGCGGGTGGGTAACCGCGTCGCCCTTGCCGAACGGCGGATCGCCGGGGTTCTCCCCCGCACCCGCGGCGCCGAGTTCGCTCCACACCTCCGGGGGCATCGCCAGGTCGAGGTCGGGCAGGATCACCGCGCCGCGCGGCAGCTCGCTCACGACACGCAGCAGCCGGGCGAGCGCCGGCGCGGCGCTGGTCACCCCGGCGGCGACGATCGGCGTGACAGGCGGCTGCTCGCGCCACTGCCGCGCGGCATGGTCGAACAGCCGGTTGCGCCGCGCGGCTGCATCGAGCGCGCCGCGTTCGCGCAGCTCGGCCAGCCAGCGCTGCTGCACCCGCGCGAAACGGCGCAGGCTCTCGCTCCAATGGCCGGCGAGATCGCCGACAAGATCGAGCACGCGGTCCTGCAGCAGCTCCTCGGGGCCAATGTCCTCGACCAGCAGCCGGTCCATCGTTTGCGCCACTTGCCTGGCGAGCCGCAGCAGCGCCCCGCCGCGGGGCGCCTCCGCGCCCAGGTCCTCGCGCAGCAGCTCGGCGAGGCGCAGCCAGCGCAGCGTCGGATCGACCGCTGGCGGAATGTCGGCCGCGCCCAATGGATCGAGCAGCGGCCCGAGCGTCTCGTCGAGATCGAGATCGCCCACCGCGGCCATCCGCGGCATCAGCAGGCCTCCGAGGCCCTGCTCGCCCGCGAGCCTGACGAACGCCTCGCCGACGGTGCGGATCGCGCGCGTGCTCGGCAGCAGCAGGGTCAGCCGGGCAAGGCCGAGCTCGGGCTCCGCGTAGCGCGGCAGAAGACCCGCGACGAGCGCATCGGCGAAGCCCCGATGCGCCGCGATGGAGAAGACCTGAGGCGCGGCTCGCTCAGCCACGCCGGAGTTCGTCCTCGGTCGGCCCGATCGCCTGCGGGGTGCCCACCTCGAACCAGCGGCCGGTGAAGCTGGTCCCGAAGAGCCGGCCCTCCTCGATTGCTCGCTCCCACAGCTGCATCGTTCCGAACGGCCCCTCCGGCGCGTCGCGCAGCAGGCGGTGGCTGACGATCTGGATGCCGGTGTAGATGAACGGCGCGATGCGGCCCGGATGCCGGCGGGTCAGGCGGCCTACGGCGTCCATGTGGAAATCGCCCTGGCCGGAGAAATTCGCGGCACGCGAGTGCGGCACGACCAGCAGCAGCGCGTCCATCTCGTCCGGATTCCAAGCGTCCGACAGATCGGCGAACGCGTTGCGCGGGCCATCGAGCCAGATGTTGTCGGCGT
>JBQCFR010000416.1:0-2932 GCA_051958885.1 Tsuneonella sp. | reverse complement strand
GGCGCGCGCGGCCGGCGCGGGCGAGGGCGCGCGCGAAGTCGAGGGCGAGGCGCCCAAGGCGCGCCACACCGGCAGTCTCAGCCGGCGCATGGTCCTCATCGCGGCGGGCTGGATTCTCGTGCTGCTGCTCGCCGGCGGGTTCGCGCTCGACCGGACGCTGACCAACCTGGTGCAGAACAACTTCGACGAACAGCTCGACTACATCCTCACCGCGATGATCGCCTCGGCCGAAGTCGACGCAAATGGCGAGGTCTATTTCAACCGCCCGCTCGGCGATCAGCGTTTCCTGGAGCCGAACAGCGGGCTCTACTGGCAGATCAGCGGCAAGGGCCACGAGGACTACCCCAGCCGCAGCCTGTGGGACCGCAGCCTGCAGGTGCGCAGCGATCACATCGACGACGACAAGATCCACATCTACGATTCGAACCAGTTCAGGCCCGAACCGCTGCGGATCGCGGAGCGCTCGATCATCCTCCCGGGCAGCAAGACCAAGTGGTGGTTCATGGTCGCGGCCAGCCGCGGCGAGCTCGATGCGCAGCTCTCGCGCATCCGCTCGATCCTCGCGTGGAGCTTCGCGGTGCTCGGGCTCGGGCTGTTCCTGATGGCGATTGCGCAGATCTGGTACGGCCTCGGCCCGCTGCGGCGCGTGCGGCTGGCGATCCAGCACATGCGCACCACCGGCGCCAATCGCGTGACGGACCCGCTGCCGCTCGAAGTGCAGCCGCTGGTCCTCGAGCTCAACGCGCTGCTCGAGCATTCGGAAAGGCAGGCGGAGGAGGCGCGCACGCACGCGGGCAACCTCGCCCACGCGCTCAAGACGCCGCTCACGGTGGTCAACAACGCCGCCACCGCGAAGTCGCCCGACCTCGCGGATACGGTGATCCGCGAGGCGGGAACGATGCGCCGCCACGTGGATCACCACCTCGCCCGCGCGCGCGCCGTCGGGCGGCGGGCGGTGGGCCATGCACGCACGCCGGTCTGCGACAGCGCGGAGGCGGTCAGGCGCGCGGTGGAGCGGCTCTACCCCGACGGGCGCTTCGACGTCGCCGGCAGCCGCACTGCAACGGTCGCGATCGAGCGGCAGGACCTCGACGAAATACTCGGCAACCTGATCGAGAACGCCGCCAAGTACGGCGGCGGCAGCGTATTCGTGACGATCGATGCCGAGCCGGGCAGCGACCAGTGCGTCATCTGGGTGGAAGACGACGGGCTTGGCATCCCCGAAGAGGAGCGCATCCGCATCTTCGACCGCGGCGCGCGGCTCGACACCGGCAAGCCCGGCACCGGCCTCGGCCTCGCGATCGTCCGCGACGTGGCGGAGATCTACGGCGGCGGCGTCCAGCTCGACGAGAGCGAGGACCTCGGCGGCCTGCTCGTCCGCCTCAGCCTGCCGCGGGCTGGCTAGGCGTCAGCCCTTCCGCGCCCGCTCATGGTGGCGGATCACCTCGTCGATCACGAAGCGGATGAATTTCTCGCTGAACTCGGGATCGAGATCGGCGTCTTCGGCGAGCGCGCGCAGGCGGGCGATCTGGGCCGCCTCGCGCCCCGGATCGGCGGGCGGCAGGCTCGCGCGGGCCTTGTAGGCGCCGACCGCCTGGGTGATCCGGAACCGCTCGGCGAGCATGTGGATCAGCGCGGCATCGATGTTGTCGATGCTCCTGCGGTAGGCGGCAAGGGTCGTGTCGGCAGGCGGCGAGGGAGCGGTCATCGGCGGGCACGATAGCGGCAATTCGCGCCTTGCCAAGCGCGCGCGGCTTGCCCATGTGCACGGGCGAGATGAGCGCCGAGATCGTGCCCCTGCCGCGCAAGCGCTCGCCGGAGCGGGCCAGCCTCGATCCGATGCTCGCGCTCACTGCCGCGGGCATGAACGCGGTGAACCACGTCATCCTCGACCGGATGCAGAGCGAGATACCGCTGATCCCCGCGCTCGCCGGGCACCTGCTCTCGGGCGGCGGCAAGCGGTTGCGACCGATGCTAACGCTCGCGGGCGCCGAACTGGTCGGCTACCAGGGCGCGCGGCATCACAAGCTCGCCGCCGCGGTCGAGTTCATCCACACCGCGACGCTGCTGCACGACGACGTGGTCGACGGCAGCGACCTGAGGCGCGGGAAGGCGGCCGCCAACATCATCTTCGGCAACCCGGCGACCGTGCTCGTCGGCGATTTCCTGTTCAGCCGCGCGTTCGAGCTGATGGTCGAGGACGGCAGCCTCAAGGTGCTCAAGATCCTCTCGGGCGCGAGCGCGATCATCGCCGAGGGGGAGGTCGACCAGCTCACCGCGCAGCGCCAGATCGAAACCAGCGAGGAGCGCTACCTGGCGATCATCCGCGCCAAGACCGCGGCGCTGTTCGCCGCCGCCAGCCGGATCGCCGCGGTCGTCGCCGAATGCGACGAGCGGCGCGAGCAGGCGCTCGACGAGTACGGCCGCAATCTCGGCGTGGCGTTCCAGCTCGTCGACGACGCGATCGACTACGATTCGGATGCAGCCCAGATGGGCAAGGACCGCGGCGACGACTTCCGCGAAGGCAAGATGACGCTGCCGGTGATCTTAGCCTACGCCCGCGGCACCGAGGCCGAGCGCAAGTTCTGGCAGGCCGCGATCGGCGGGCACCGCACGTCGGAAGCCGACCTCGCCGAAGCGATCGAACTGATGGCCCGCTACGACGCGGTCGAGGCCACCCGCGAGCGCGCCCGCCACTTCGCCGCGCGCGCGATCGACGCGCTGTCGATCTTCCCCGACGGCAAGGCCCGCCAAGCCATGGCCGAGGCGGCCGAATTCGCCGTGGCGCGGGGGTATTGAGCGCCGCGCGGGCCCTTCGAGACGGGCTCTCGACTGCGCGCCTGCGGCGCTTGCTCGATCCCTCCTCAGGACGAACGGGCATTGTTAGTTGGCCGTTCGTCCTGAGGAGCGGCTGAGCAGCCCGCGAAGCGGG
>JBQCFR010000415.1:0-4113 GCA_051958885.1 Tsuneonella sp. | reverse complement strand
GGATCGACGTTCCGCGTGCCGATGGTGAACTCACCCGGCTCAGGCACGAGGTAGCGGATCTGCTTGAGGAACTCGCAGTAGGCCTCGAGATCGAGCGGCTGGCCGCGCCGCTCGATATGCCAGGCGTCGATCTGCGCCTGCAGGTCGGCGCGCTTCTGCAGCAGCGCGCGGTTGCGCGGGGCGAATGCGGCGAGCAGATCGGCGAAGCCCCGCCAGAACGCCTCTGCGTCGCGGCCCAGCGGCGCGAGCACCTCGGCTTCGAGGAACGCCGCCAGCGCACCATCCACTTGCAGCCCGGCCTTGGTCACGTAGTCGGTCATCGGTCCTCGCACTTGGTCGCCCGCGCCTGGAATCGGTGCGGTTCGGGTGTTAGCCTGTCGTCCGGGGAGGAAGCGAGCGTGCCTATGGCCAAGCGCGAAACGGTTTGCAACCGGGCGGCGGGGGTTGGACGCATGGCGCGGCATCGCTAGAAGCCGTTGCGAATGAAACCACTCGCCGACCAACTGAGCGATCGCATCGATCAGGCCGCCATGCTCCAGCAAGTGCAGGGGTGGAGCGCGGTCAACACCGGGACAGGCAACCTGGCGGGCCTCGCCGAGCAGGCGCAGATGCTCGCCGACGCGTTCTCCGCGCTGCCGGGCGAGCTCGAGCTGGTGGAACCCGCGCCGGTCACCGCGATCGCCGCGGACGGGAGCGAGGTCGACAAGGCGCACGGCCGGCATCTCGTGCTGCGCGTACGTCCTCAGGCCGAGCGGCGGATACTCCTGACCGGGCACATGGACACCGTATTCCCGGCCGATCACCCGTTCCAGGGGCAGCAGTGGATTGACGACGCCACCCTCAACGGGCCCGGGCTCGCCGACATGAAGGGCGGGCTCAGCGTCATTCTCCACGCGCTGCGAGCATTCGAGAGCGAGCCGGTTGCGGCGAAGATCGGTTACGACGTGCTGATCAATGCGGACGAGGAGACCGGCTCCCTGTCTTCCGCCGCGCTGATCGATGAGCTCGCGGCCGGCAAGTATGCCGCGCTGACATATGAACCCTCGGCGCTTCCCGACGGCACGCTCGCGCACGCGCGCGGCGGCAGCGGGAACTATTCGGTGACTGTGACCGGCCGCTCGGCGCATGCCGGGCGCAACCCCCAGGACGGGCGCAATGCGCTCGTCGCCGCCGCCGACTTGGCGGTCAAGCTCAAGGCGATGGGGCATCCGGACTTGTCGGTAAACCCCGCCAAGATCGACGGCGGGAGCGCGAACAACGTCGTCCCCGACCACGCCGTGCTCCGCTTCAACATCCGCCCGAAGACCACCGTTGCTGCCGAATCATTCGCGCGTGATCTCAGCGATTTGCTGCGCAGCATTGAAGTGCAGCATGGAGTGCGCACGCATTGCCACGGAGGCGTGACGCGCCCGCCCAAGCCGGTCGGCGCGAGGGCGCAGAAGCTGTTCGATATGGTGCGCGACTGCGGCGCCGCGCTGGGCCAGCAGATCGGCTGGCAGCCGAGCGGCGGGGTGTGCGACGGCAACAACATCGCCGCGCGCGGCGTTCCGGTGGTGGACACGATGGGCGTGCGCGGCGGCGCGATCCATTCGCCGGACGAGTTCCTGATCGTGCCCTCGCTGGCCGAGCGCGCGGCGCTCTCGGCGCTCGTGCTCACCCGCCTCGCTTCCGGAGACCCGCTGTGAGCTTCCGCCGATGACCTTCAGGCTCCGCGCCGCCCGCACCGACGACATCGAGCCGCTCTACGAGATGGCCAAGCTCACCGGCGGCGGGTTCACCAACCTGCCCGCCGACCGCAACGCGCTGCAGGCCAAGCTCGAACGCGCGGCCAAGGCCTTCGCGCGGGAGGAGAACACGCTGGCCGATGAGCAGTTCGTACTCGTGCTCGAGAACGACACGACCCGCGAAGTGCGCGGCACCTGCCAGCTGATGACGCAAGTCGGCCAACGCTGGCCGTTCTACTCCTACCGCCTGACCACGCAGACGCAGCATTCGCGCGAGCTCGACCGGACGGTGCGCGCCGAGCTGCTCAGCCTCGTCACCGATCTCGAAGGCTGCGCCGAAGTCGGCGGGCTGTTCCTGCATCCGAACGAGCGCGCGGGCGGGCTCGGCCTGCTGCTCGCCCGCAGCCGCTACCTGTTCATCGCGATGCACCGCGACCGCTTCGCCGACCGGGTGCTCGCCGAACTGCGCGGGATTATCGACGAGCGCGGCGGCTCGCCGTTCTGGGACGGAGTCGCGGGGCGATTCTTCGGAATGAGCTTCCAGGACGCCGACTATTTCAACGCGATCAACGGCAACCAGTTCATCGCCGACCTGATGCCCAAGCATCCGGTTT
This sequence comes from Tsuneonella sp., assembly GCA_051958885.1. Lineage (GTDB taxonomy): Bacteria > Pseudomonadota > Alphaproteobacteria > Sphingomonadales > Sphingomonadaceae > Tsuneonella. The sequence goes on along the minus strand of JBQCFR010000415.1, from coordinate 1,775 downwards.
ATGTCGCGATGCTGTCGCTGTCGGCGCGCAGCGCGATCGGCATGCCGCATCCGACCGGCCGGGCGGCGATGCGCATGCTCGAGAACGAGGGGTTCACCTTCGACGGCTACGTCGACATCTTCGACGGTGGCCCGACGATGACCGCGCGCACCGACCATGTGAAATCGATCGCCGCGGCGAAAGCGGCGCGGATTACATCGACGGCCCTTGAAAGCGGCGGCGAGAAAGCCATCCTCGCCTGCGGCAAGCTAGCGGGCTTTCGCTCGTGCTACGGACTACGCGAACTCGACGACAAGGGCGGCGTGGCGATCGACGCCAAGGCCGCCGAGTTGCTCGGGTTGAAGGAAGGTGACCGCGTTTGGAGCGTGGCGCGGTGACCCTTCGAGACGCTCGGCCGATGGCCTCGCTCCTCAGGGCGAACGGATGATTTTCTTTGGAAGCGTTTCCGCACCCGTTCGTCCTGAGGAGGGGCTGAGCGAACGCGAAGACCCGTCTCGAAGGACATCGCGATGAGTGTGGTCGAAATCAACTTCGACGGCATCGTCGGCCCCAGCCACAATTACGCCGGTCTCAGCCTCGGCAACCTCGCCGCGACTGCCCATGCCGGCGACGCGAGCTACCCGCGCGCCGCCGCGCTGCAGGGGCTCGCCAAGATGCGCCACAACATGGCGCTCGGGCTCACGCAAGGCTTCCTGCTGCCCCTGCCGCGGCCGAACGGCGATTATCTCGCGCGGCTCGGCGCGAACCCGGCCACCGATCCTCGGCTGACGGCGCAGGCGTGGTCCGCGAGCTCGATGTGGACCGCCAACGCCGCCACTGTAAGCCCCGCTCCGGACACGGCAGACGGGCGCTGTCACCTGACCCTCGCGAACCTCGTCACCATGCCGCACCGCGCGCAGGAATGGCCCGACACCGCGCGCCAGCTCGCGCTGGCGTTTGCCGACAGCGCGCACTTCGCGGTGCATCAGCCGGTGCCGCCGAGCTTCGGCGACGAGGGCGCGGCGAACCACATGCGCTTATGCGAGGATCACGGCGCGCCGGGGGTCGAGGTGTTCGTCTACGGCCGTAGCGGCGGCGCCTTCCCCGCGCGGCAGCACGAGCAGGCGAGCCGCGCCGTGGCGCGGCTGCACGGGCTCGACCCGGCGCGCACGCTGTTCGTCGAGCAGAACCCTGCCGCGATTGCCGCCGGCGCGTTCCACAACGACGTCGTCGCCGTCGCCAACGGACGCGTGCTGTTCACTCACGGCGAGGCGTTCGCCGACCAGGCAGGGACCTATGCCGCGATCCGCGCGGCGTTCCCCCAGCTCGAAGTGGTCGAGGTGCCGGCGAGCGCGGTCTCGCTAGCCGAGGCGATCCGCACCTATCTCTTCAACGCGCAGCTCGTGACTCTGCCCGGCGGTGACATGGCGCTGATCGTGCCGAGCGAATGCAGCGAGAGCGCCGCGGTTTCCCGCTTCCTCGAGGGCATGCTCGCCGGAAATGGCCCTATCGGCCGGGTGCTGCCGGTCGACGTGCGGCAATCGATGGCCAACGGCGGCGGCCCGGCATGCCTGCGGCTGCGCGTGGTCGCCGATCCGCGCACGGTCGATTCGCGCTTCCTGCTCGATGAAGCCAAGGCGGAGGCGATCGAAGCAGCCGTGGCGAACCATTGGCCCGCCCAGATGGACGCCGCCGACGTCGGGAACGAAGCACTGGCCCGTGACGTAGTCGCTGCGCGGATGGCGCTGCTCGATACACTCGACTTGCGGGAACTGGGTTAACGCACTGGACGACTC
>JBQCFR010000414.1:0-2255 GCA_051958885.1 Tsuneonella sp. | reverse complement strand
GATCTCGATCCGCCCGTCGCGCACCGCCTCGATCGGTGGCTGGGCGAGCGTCTTGGCGTCGACGTACCACTGGTCGGTCAGCCATGGCTCGATCACCACGCCGCCGCGGTCGCCGAAGGGGGTGGGGATCGTGCGCGGCTCGCTGTCGTGTTCGGCGCCGTCCCCATTCGCATCAACTGCGACGTGCGGGATGAGGCAGCCGAGCTCCTTCATGCGCGCGACGACGAGTTCGCGCGCGCCGTCGCTTCCGTCATTGCGGAAGCGGTGAAGGCCGATGAATTCGTCGGGCACCAGCCCGTCCGCGGTCTGGCACACGTTGCCTTCGGCATCGAGCATGTTGAGCATGTCGCCGGCCGCGATGCCGGCGCGCTTGCCGACCTCGAAGTCGTTGAAGTCGTGCCCCGGGGTGATCTTCACCGCGCCCGAGCCGAGCGCCGGATCGGCGTGCTCGTCCGTGATCACCTTGAACCGCCGGCCGGTAATCGGCTGGACGATCTCCTTGCCGACCACGCTGGCGTAGCGTTCGTCGGACGGGTGCACCGCCACTGCCATGTCGGCGAGCATCGTCTCGGGCCGCGTGGTGGCGACCTCGATGTAGTCCTTGCCCTCGGCCGTCGTGACGCCGTCCGCCAGCGGGTACCTGAAGTGCCAGAAGTGCCCGGCGAGGTCGTGCGTCTCCACCTCGAGATCGCTGATCGCGGTCTTGAGCTTGGGGTCCCAGTTCACCAGCCGCTTGTCGCGGTAGATCAGGCCTTCGTTGTAGAGATCGACGAAAACCTTGGTCACGGCGCGGGTGAAGTGCGGGTCCATCGTGAACTGCTCTCTGGACCAGTCCATCGAGCAGCCGAGGCGGCGGAGCTGGCGGGTGATCGTGCCGCCGCTTTCCTCCTTCCACTCCCATACCTTGTCGACGAACGCCTCGCGCGAATAGTTCGTGCGCTTGTCCTGGCTTTTCTCCAGCTCGCGCTCGACCACCATCTGCGTGGCGATGCCCGCATGGTCGGTGCCAACCACCCACAGCGCGTCCTTGCCGCGCAGCCGCTCGTAGCGCACGACCACGTCCTGCAGCGTGTTGTCGAGCGCGTGGCCGAGGTGCAGCGAGCCGGTGACATTGGGCGGCGGGTTGACGATGGTAAACGGCTCGGCGTCCGGGCGCGCGGGGCGGAACAGGCCGTTCGCCTCCCAATGCGCGTACCATCGGCGCTCGATTGCGGCGGGGTCGAAGGTCTTCGCTAGTTCGCTGGTCATGGCGCCGCGGCCATGCCAGCGGCGCCACCGGCGCGCAACGGCGCTTGTCGCAGCCCGCGTTTGCCCGCATACGGCAAGCGCATGAAAAGCGGGGCGGAGTTCGAGATAGTCGATGACAGCGCCGGCGGCCGCCGCCTGCTGCTGTCGGGACCCTATCTCGTCTCGACCATCGGCAAGATCGACCAGGACCTGCGCGCGATCGAAGGTCCGCTGCAGACCGTCGACCTCTCCGGCATCGAGGAAATCGACACCGTCGGCGCGTGGATGGCGCTCTCGGTCGCGCGCGAGACCGGCGCGGAGATCGTCGGCTGCGACGAGCGCGCGGCGCGGCTGGTGAAGTCGGTCGGCGAGTGCGAGGTCGAAGGCGATATCGAGCCGCCGCGCCCGCCGGTGCTCGAGCGCGTGCCGCAGGCGGTCGGCACGATGGTGCTCAACGCCGCCACCGGCGTGGTGCGCTCGATCGGCTTTCTCGGCCAGTTCCTGATCGCCGTCGCCGCGGTCATCCGCCACCCCAAGCGTTTCCGGATGAAGGCGCTGGTCCGCCAGGCCGAGCTCGTCGGCGTCTCCGCGCTGCCGATCATCGGCTTGATGAGCTTCCTGATCGGCATCGTGATCGCGCAGCAGGGCGCGACGCAGCTCGCCCAGTTCGGCGCGGAATCGCTGACGGTGAACCTCGTCGGGCGGATCACCCTGCGCGAGCTGGGCGTGCTGATGACCGCGATCATGGTCGCCGGCCGCTCGGGCAGCGCGTTCGCCGCGCAGCTCGGGACGATGAAGCTGACCGAGGAGATCGACGCGATGCGCACGATCGGCATCTCGCCGATGGAGGCGCTGGTGATCCCCCGGGTGGCGGCGGTCACCTTCATGATGATCCTCCTGGGGTTCTACTCCTCGGTCGTCGCGATCGTCGGCGGCGCGGTGATCGGTGACCTGATGCTCGGCATCCCGTTCGGCAGCGTCCTCTCCCGGGTGAAGGACGTGGTGCCGATCTACGACCTCTACGTGGG
>JBQCFR010000413.1:0-2670 GCA_051958885.1 Tsuneonella sp. | reverse complement strand
ACAGCCCCATGATCATCGTGTCGCGGCCGGCCTCGATCCGCTTGGCGATGGCGATCTCGCCTTCGCGGCTGAGCAGCTCGACGGCACCCATCTCGCGCAGGTACATCCGCACCGGATCGTCGGTGCGCTCGACGGTTTCCTTCTTCTTGGCGGCGGCGGAGGCGGTCTTCGTAGGCTTGGCCTTGGCGACGTCCTCATCCTCGTCGTCGTCGCCGTCGTCGCTGCCGATTTCGTCGACATCGTCGTCGCTGTCACCTTCGCCTTCGGCTTCCGCGTCCTCGTCGTTCTCGACGATCTGGACGCCCATGTCGGACAGCGCGGACTGGATGTCCTCGATCTGGTCGGAGCTCATCTCGCCCTGGGGCAGCGCGTCGTTGAGCTCGTCATACGTGACGTAGCCGCGCTTCTTGGCCTTCGCGATGAGCTTCTTGATCGAGGCTTCGTTGAGGTCGATCAGCGGCGCGTCGTCCTTGCCGTTGCCCTCGTCGTTGTTCGCCATCGTTGCCATGTCAGTCCGTGTCTTCGTCCGCCGGCTGCATCAGGGCCGGCTCGCTTGAATCAGAAGAGGCCGCGCGAGCGGCCCGATTGCTCGCCACTTGCCCGAGTCGCTTCTCGAAATCCAGCTTCCGCTTGAGCAGCCGCTGCTGCTCGGCGAAAGCGCCTTCGGGGTCGGTCTCGAAGCGCGCGGTGGCGGCGGCAAGCGCAGCCTCCAGCGCGGGCCTTTCGACCAGCAACGACACGGCTTCGGCCAATTCGTCGCGGGCGACCTGAGGATCCAGTCCTTCCCCAAGGAAGGCGAAACGGGTTTGATCCGGCGGCGCGGCGATGGCGTCGGGCGCAGATATGGGCGAAATGTCGCCCGGTTCAAGCAGTTCTGCTGCTTCCAGCAGCGAATCTATCGCTGGGCCGATGCGCCCGTCGCGTTCGGCGAAGTGCGACAGCGCCTCGGCATGGCGGTGGACCTGGTCCGGAAAGCGCATGAGCCCGGCGATCACGGCGGAGGCGAGGGCATCGCGTGCGCCGCCCGCGCTTGCCTTGCGCAACCGGCTCGCCGCCTCGGGTGAGAGCGCCGGAGTGGCGGGCTTGCTGAAGCCGCCCTTCTTCCATTCGCCCCTCGGCTGACGTGGAGGCCGCGGCGGAAACGCGAAGGCGGAGAAGCGCTCGAGCAGTTCGCGCTTGTACAGCGCGGCAATGTCGGGGTGCTGGATCGCTTCGACATGCTCAAGCAGGCGGGCCTTGAGGCCGGCCTTGTCTTCAGGCGTACGCAGCGGATGAGCGTCACGCTCGAAGCTCCACAAAGTGTCGAGCAGGCTGGCCGGCTCGGCCAGCAGCGCTTCCATTGCCTTGACGCCCTGCTGCTTGATCAAATCGTCGGGATCGAGCCCGGCGGGAAGGCGGACGATCGCCAGCGAGTGGGCGGGGCGGAGCATCGGCAGCGCGCGCGCGGTCGCCCGCATCGCCGCGCGCTGGCCCGCCGCGTCGCCGTCGAAGCACAGCACCGGCGTTTCGGTGAGCCGCCAGAGCAGCTCGAGCTGGCGTTCGGTGAGCGCGGTGCCCATCGGCGCCACCGCGTCCTCGATCCCCGCCTGCGCAAGCGCGATCACGTCCATGTAGCCTTCGACCACGATCAGCCGCTTGGTCTGGCGGCTGGCGGGGCCGGCGCGGTGCAGGTTGTAGAGCGTGCGCCCCTTGTCGAACAGCGGCGTGTCGGGGCTGTTGAGGTATTTGGGAGCCTTGGTGTCCGATTCGAGAATGCGCCCCCCGAAGCCGATCACGCGCCCGCGCACGTCATGGATCGGCAGCATCAGCCGGTCGCGGAAGCGGTCGTAGGGTTCCTTCTCATCGACGGTGATCCGCAGCCCCGCTTCGATCAGCATCGCCTCGTCGAACTGCGCGAGCGCGGCCTTCATCGCCTGGCGATCGGGCGGTGCGTAGCCGAAGCCGAAGCGCTCCGCGGTGCGCGCAGCGATCCCGCGGGAGGCGAGGTAATCACGGGCCTTCCCGCCGCGCTCGCCCTCCAGGCTGGCGGCGAACCAGTCCTGCGCCGCCTGGCAGACGTCGTACAGGCTGGCGCGCTGCTCGGCCTGCCGCGCGGCGCGCGCATCGGGGGCCGGGACTTCCATCCCGGCTTCGGCGGCGAGTTCCTTGACGGCGTCCATGAAGGAAAGACCGCGCTGGTCGGTCATCCAGCGGATCACGTCGCCATGCGCGCCGCAGCCGAAGCAGTGGTAGAACCCCTTCTCGTCGTTGACGGTGAAGCTGGGGCTCTTTTCGTTGTGGAACGGGCAGCACGCCTTCCACTCCCGCCCGGCGCGCTGGAGCTTGTCGGTGCGCATGATGACGCTCGACAGCGTCAGGCGCGCCCGCAATTCGTCCAGCCATTGCGGGGAGAGCGCCATGACCCGTCAATGCGGGCGAATCGGCCCGCATTGCAAGCCGGTCACGCGCAGGCGTTGGGCTCGCCCCCCTTCGCCGCGGGGTAGGGGCCGCTGCCGACAGCTTCGGTGTTGTCGGCGTCGAAGGCGTAGGCCTTGGCGGTGCCGGCGGGGGGCAGGGTGGACTGCCAGTAGAACGTCAGCGGTTCCTTCTGCTCCCACTGGTTGCCGCCGTCGCCGGCGCTGACGGTCCAGATCAGCTTTCCCGCATCGCAGGTCACCACCACGTCCGCCT
>JBQCFR010000412.1:0-7504 GCA_051958885.1 Tsuneonella sp. | reverse complement strand
GAGGGCGCCCTGCGCCTGGCCGGCAAGCTCGACGAAGCTGCCGTCGAGCTGCGCCGCCTCGGTCTCGATGCCGTAGCCGGCCTCCTGCCCGCCGCTCTCATCGCGGGCGTAAGTCGCGGCGCGAACCGCGCCGAGCAGCATCTCGAGCGGCCCCGCAGGCGCGCCTTCGCCCACCCGCTGGAGCCAGCCGTCGCTCGGCAGCGCCTGCGCTGCCTCGAGCGCGGCGTCGATCGCCTTGGCGCCGGCCTCGTCGTAGCTCGCAATCTCCGCCAGCCGCGCGGCGAGCCCGCGCCGCCGCCCGCGCGATTGCTTCTCCGGCCCGACGATCCAGCGCCTGAGCTCGATCGCCTCGGCGCCCGTCAGCGCCGCGGCAAAGGTGGAATCGGCGGCCTCGAACACATGATGCCCTTCGTCGAACACGATCCGCGTCGGGCGCTGCGCGTGGTCTCTCCCGCGCGCGGCGTTGACCATCACCAGCGCGTGGTTGGCGATCACCAGGTCGGCCTGCGCGCTCTTGCGCGCGGCGTGCTCGATGAAGCACTTCCGGTAGTGCGGACAGCCGGCATACACGCATTCGCCGCGCTGGTCGGTGAGTGCGGAAATCCCGCGCTTGCGGAACAGCGTGCCGAGCCAGCCGGGCAGGTCGCCGCCGATCATGTCGCCGTCCTGCGAATACGCCGCCCAGCGCGCGACGAGCTGCGCCATCACCGCGGCGCGCCCGCCGAAGCCGCCCTGCAGCGCATCCTCGAGGTTGAGCAGGCACAAGTAGTTCTCGCGCCCCTTGCGCACGACCACCGGCTGGCTGCCGTCGGCGCGCGTCGGCGGCCACGCGCGGCGGCTCTCGCGGCGCAGCTGGCGCTGCAGGTTCTTGGTGTAGGTCGAAACCCACACGGTGCCGCCCGACAGTTCGGACCACAGCGCGGCCGGGGCGAGGTAGCCAAGCGTCTTGCCGATCCCGGTGCCGGCCTGGGCGAGCAGCAGGTGCGGCACCCGCTCGCGCCGGCGCGGGGCGAACACGCGCCCGGCCTCGCGGGCGTAGGTTCGCTGTCCCTCGCGCTGCTCCGCGCCTTCGCCGGTCAGCCGCGCGAGCCGGCCTTCGACCTCGAACTCCTCGATCAGGACTTGCGCCGGTTGCGGCCGTTCGGGCATCTCCTCCCACTCCGGCAGCCGCGCGAACAGCCACTTCTCGGCGCGCTCGGGCTTGCGCACATGCGGGCCGAGCACTTGCGCCCACGGCCAGCGCATGCGCGTAAGCGACTGGAGCGTGGACCATGCGCCTTCGCGCTCGGCCCAATCGTCGCTCTCGCAGGTTTCAAGCAGCCGGCCCGCGGCGCGTTGGAGCAGGTCCGGCACCGCGTCGTCGCTCGCCGGCTCGTCGAGCCCCAGCGCGTGCGCGAGCCCCTTGGGCGTCGGCACGCAGAACCGCGCCGGGTGCACGAACGCGAACAGCTCGAGCAGGTCGAGCCCAGAGAGGTCGGGATAGCCCAGCCGGCTCGCCACCAGCGGCGCGTTGAGGATCAGCAGCGGGGTGTCCGCCGCGGCCATCACGGCATCGCCCTTGCTGCAGCCGCGCGTGCCGCCATTCGCGTCACGCAGCCAGGTGCCGGCGTGGCTGGCGTGGAGCGCGGGGAGGGGAAGCGGCGTGGTCACTGCGCGGCTCTAGAACGGAATGCGAACTTTCGAAAGTCCGGCGGGGCCGCTCATCGCCATTCGAGCTTGGATATTCAGAGCTTTTCGCGGATGTGAAGACATCGCGGCTTGTGCCGAAGCCGCACGGACGCCCGCCGGCAAAGGCCGGATTTTCCTACATGGCGGGCGTGTGACAGGGTGCTCCCCTGACGCCTCGCTGCCGCGCAGCCGGGCACGATTCGCTAAGGTGACAAAGATGACACGCCCAGAGCCAGATAAGCCTTTGGGAAAGCCGGTCAGATCGGCGGCTGCAGGTTTATCGAAAGAGCCCCCGATAGGCGTGACAGCGGCGTCGCCGGTCCTTCGCACTTGCAACATCGCAGGCCATGGGCAAGAGCCGCGGTTGCGATGACCGATACCGCCCTGATCGAAGCTGCCCGCGTGTCCAAGGCCTGGCCGTTCGAGGAGGCGCGCAAGCTGCTCAAGCGCTATCCGCAAGGCAAGCCGGGCGGCGAACCGGTGATCTTCGAAACCGGCTACGGCCCATCGGGGCTGCCGCACATCGGCACGTTCCAGGAAGTCCTGCGCACCACGCTCGTGCGCCGGGCGTACGAGGCGCTGACCGGCGGCGCGCCGACGCGGCTCATCGCGTTTTCCGACGATATGGACGGGCTGCGCAAGGTGCCCGACAACGTGCCCAATCGCGACATGCTGACGGCGCATCTCGGCAAGCCGCTCAGCCGCATTCCCGATCCCTTCGAGGCTGGGTACGACAGCTTCGCCGCGCACAACAACGCGATGCTGCGCCGTTTCCTGGACAGCTTCGGGTTCGATTACGAGTTCGTCTCGTCGAGCCAGCGCTACAACTCGGGCGCGTTCGACGAACCGCTGAAGAACGTGTTGCGCCACTACGGCGCGATCATGGACATCATGCTGCCCACGCTGCGCGCCGAACGCGCGGCGACCTACTCGCCGGTGCTGCCGATCAGCGCGAAGAGCGGGGCGGTGCTGCAGGTGCCGGTCGAGGTGGTCGACGCCGATGCGGGGATCGTGCGGTTTGACGATGACGGCAAGACGGTCGAGCAGTCGATCCTCTCCGGCCGCGCCAAGCTGCAGTGGAAGGTCGACTGGGCAATGCGCTGGGTCGCACTCGGCGTCGACTACGAGATGTACGGCAAGGACCTGACCGACAGCGGCGTGCAGTCTGGCCGCATCGCCAAGGTGCTCGGCGGCCGCAAGCCCGAAGGGCTCATCTACGAGCTGTTCCTCGACGCCAACGGGGAGAAGATTTCGAAGTCGAAGGGCAACGGTCTGACGATCGACGAGTGGCTGACGTACGGCACCGAGGAATCGCTGGGGTTCTACATCTACCGTGAGCCCAAGAGCGCCAAGTCGCTCCATGCCGGGATCATCCCCAAGGCGGTCGTCGAGTACTGGCAGTTCCGCGGCAACCTCGCCGGGCAGGAACTCGACAAGCAGCTCGGCAACCCGGTGTGGCACCTGCTCGGCGCGACCGATGCGGACCGCAAGGGCGCCGGCGACACCGTGCCGGTGACCTATTCGCTGCTGCTCAATCTCGTCGGCGTGCTCGGCGCCGAGGCGACGCGTGAGCAGGTCTGGTCGTATCTCGCGAACTACGTCCCCGACGCCGATCCGGCCGCATCTCCGGAGCTCGACACGCTGGTCGAGCGGGCACTGGCGTACAACCGCGATTTCGTCGCGCCGACGCTGGTCAAGCGTGCGCCGACGCCGAACGAAGCGGCGGCGCTGCGGGCGCTCGACGCCGAGCTGGCGCAGCTCGCGCCGAACGCGTCGGCCGAGGATTTGCAGACGATGGTCTACGAAATCGGCAAGCGCGCTGAGTTCGGGTTCGATTCGCTGCGCGACTGGTTCCGCGCGCTTTACGAGACGCTGCTCGGCAGCGCGCAGGGCCCGCGCATGGGCAGCTTCATCGCGCTCTACGGTATCGACGCCACCCGCCGCCTGCTCGCCGAGGCGCTCGCGCGGTGAACGCGCTCGACCAGGTCGACTCCGAAAGCCTCGAGCTGCTCGCCCAGGAGCTGCTCGGCCGCACCTGCGGCGATCTCGGCGAGGAGGAGCTGACCGTGCTCGCGCATGTCGCGGCCGGCAACTACATCGGAATCGACGCGGCCGAAGCGGCGCAACTCCACGTCAGCTTCGGCGACCGCCTCGCCGACCGCGTCGCCGCGGTCGGCGGAAGCTGGGCCTTCATCGTCGGCTTCGTCGTGCTGATGATCGCGTGGATGGCGCTCAACGTCCTGCACCTGTGGGGGATCGATTTCGATCCTTATCCCTTCATCCTGCTCAATCTTTCGCTGTCGACCCTGGCCGCGCTGCAGGCGCCGATCATCCTGATGAGCCAGAACCGCCAGGCGGCCAAGGACCGGATCACCGCGCGGCACGACTACGAGGTCAATCTGCGCACGCAGCTGGAAATACTGCGCCTGTCGAAGAAGATCGACCGCATGGCGCACTGGGCGCTTCACGTTGCCAAGGAGGAAAGGGGGCAGGGAGAGAGCGACTAGGCGAAGGCGCGTTAGCGGCGCTCACCCCCACTTGCGGGTGCGGTACCACTTGGTGATCACATACTTCACCCCTTCGATCACCGGGGTGCCCGCGTGCAGCGTGCCCTCGTTGGGCGATCCATCGGGCAGGGCATTGTTCCAGACAAGAAGCACGCCCGGCTTGGGCTCGATCTTCACGCCGACCTCGGTGAAGTGAGTCTCGCCGCCCTGGTCGGGCTTGTTGAGGAACGCCATCGCCGTCCAGCTGCGCTGACCGCCGTTCTTGCGCTCGGTCTTCCAGTACGGCTGGTCGACGTAGAACCAGTCGTTGTGCGGCTTGAACTCCTGCCCGGGCATGTAGCGCTGCCCCTGGATCGCCTCGCCGAGCTGTGCGGGCAGGCCGAGCAGGTCGTCGATCCGCCGGCTGACCGACATCACCAGGCTGTCCCACGGATCGAAATTGCCCGAGTACGACGTGCGAAAGCCAGCCGAATAATCCTGGTCGTACAGCGTGCTCGGCTGCGCGACGGTATCGATCATCAGCATCAGCTTGCGGCATTCGGCCGCGGTCAGGAAATCGCCGACCGCGAAGATTTCCGCCTTGTCGGTAGGGACCTGGTACACCTGCGGATCGGCCGCGAGCCGCTTGCGCACGCTCTCGCCGACGCGCCGCAGCGCGTCCTTGTCGGGAATCACCTGGGTCGTCGCCATCGACCGCGCCGTAGCAAGGCCTCTTCATCCGGCAAAGCCGCTGCTTGCGGGTCGTCGCAAGGCTGCTACACCGCGGCGCGATTTGAACGGAGCTCGACGAATGCAGCGAGAAACAGGTGCACGGTACTCGAAAGTCGCGATGCTGCTTCATTGGCTGCTGTTCGTCGGCGTGATCGTCAACTGGCGGCTCGCGGACACCGCGCACCATCTGCCGAAGGCAGAGCGCGGATCGCTGATGGACTGGCACTTCACGATCGGCATCACGATCCTGCTGCTCACGCTCGTTCGCATTGCCTGGCGGCTGCTACACAGGCCGCCGCCGCTCGATCCCGATCTGAAGCATTGGGAGCGCACGCTGGCGCACGTCACCCATTTCCTGTTCTACGTCCTGCTGCTGGCGCTGCCGCTGCTCGGCTGGATCGGCATTTCGGCAAGCGGCGGGACGATCAGCTTCTGGGGCCTGTTCGACTGGTTCCCGCTGGCGCTCGTCGGCAAGGACACGGGGCACGAGCTGCTCGACTTCCACGAGACGCTCGGCACCGCCATCCTGTGGCTGATCGTGCTGCACGCCGCCGGCGCGCTCAAGCACACGTTCTGGGACAAGGACGGCAACCTGTTCCGCATGCTGCCGTTCGGTCCGCGCCCCAGGTAGACGAAAAGAGCCCCCGCCGGCGCACCGGCGAGGGCTCAATTCCCCGAAGCGGACCACTCAATTCCGCCCGGAGAGGACTGCTACCAGAAGAAGTCGTAGATCACGTCGACCACTTCGCCGCTGTAGGTGTCGACCAGCAGCGCGTCGTCATAGTAGCGCACCCACCGCAGGCCGCCGTAAGCAGGCGGGAGGCGGTAGTAGCCCGGATCGTTGATCCAGTAGCGGCTGCCGAAGAACACGTTGTCGAGGAAGAACCCGATGCTCAGCCGGTTATAGCGGTAGTTGCTGTACGGCGCGTAGTAGCGGCCGAGGCGGTAGCGGTCGCGGTACTGGTTGCGGTAGCTGTACCAGTTGTAGTTGTTGTTGCTGCGCCAGTCGCGGTTCCACCCGCGCCCGTCACGGTCGCGCCAGCTGCCGCTGCGGCTGCCGTCGCGGTAGCTGTAGCCGCCGTTGCGATAATCCTGCGTGCGCTCGCGGTCGCGATAGCCATCCCGATAGGTCGTGTTGCGATTCCCGTCACGGTAGGTGCGGTTGCGATCGTTCCACTGCTGCTGGCTCCAGGTCCGCGACTGCTGCGTCTGCTGGACGGGCGCCTGACGCGTCTGGCTCCACGAGCGGTCGCCGCGGTTCCAGTCGCGCCCGCTGCGCTCCTGCGCGGTGGCGCTGCGATTGTCCCCGCGGTTCCACGATTGCTGGGCGCGCTGCTGCTGAGCGGCTTGGGCGCGCCACTGCTCCTGTCGCTGCTGCTGCGCGGCCTGACCGCGCCATTGCTGCTGCTGAGCGGCTTGCGCCCGCCACTGCTGCTGCGGCGCGGCCTGGGCCCGCTGCTGGGGCGCCTGAGCGCGTTCGGCGCGCTCATACGAGCCGCGGTTTTCCTGCTGCGGCGCCTGTTGCTGATGCTGGCTCCGGCGCTCGCCCGGGTCCCAGTTGTCGGGACGGGCCGAGGCGGCGGCGGGGAAAGCCGAGAGCGCGATGGCCGCTGCCACCGTGGCCGCTCCGCCGCCCCGCAGGATGGTCTTCAAGTTCATGGGCGTACTCCGTCTAAAGAGCCGCCCCACCACCTGCGGCCATTGTCGATGAGTCGCTATTTAGTTCAGGCTAGCTGTCCCGAAACTGAATAGCTGAGCGCCGCTAAGGCGTTCGTTCACGGGCGGGAATCGGACAATTGGAGCGAACGAGACGCTCTGCCGAGACACCGATCCGTTCAGCTCCGCGTATTTTGCGATGAACGCTCTCACACTGTCACACAGTCATGGGTACAAACATCGGAAACGCGCAATCACGCGGGAGCGTGTGTCGCGAAGACGGTAATGGGAGGGCGGATCATCGGCGGAGACTAGCCTCCGCCGTGACCTGTAGGAAACGCCCTTCTCATGCCACCGGGCACGCCGCCCCGATCTCGCGCACCGTTCCGAGCGCGGCTTCGAGCGCCGCGGCGCGCGCCTCGTCGCCAAGCGCCAGCCCCTCGGCGATCACGAACCTGGGCTCGGTGATGCCGATGAAGGCGAGCACGTCGGTGATGTAGCGCTCGGCATGTTCGATGCTACGCTGCTCGGTGCCTTCGCCGTAATGGCCGCCGCGGGTTAGGGCGACGATCACCTGCTTGTCGCCGGCGAGGCCGACCGGGCCGATCTCGGTGTACTTGAAGGTCTGGCCCGCGATCATCACGCGGTCGAACCACGCCTTGAGTTGCGTCGGCACCGTGAAGTTGTACATCGGCGCGCCGATCACGATCACGTCGGCCGCCTGGAATTCGGCGAGCGCAGCTTGCGACGCGTCTGTGCCGAAGCCGGGCAGGGTCAGGTGGTCGAGCGGATCGGCGACGAGATCGCGGTAGCCGACTTGCGCGCTGGGATCGGCATCAGTCAGTTCCTGTACGATCGCGGCCGACAGCTGGCGGCTTGCCGAATTGTCGCCCGTGATGCTCGAATCGAGGTGGAGGATGTTCATGGCTGGCTCCTTCGAGTGGGTAGTCACTAATCTTGAC
>JBQCFR010000411.1:0-6481 GCA_051958885.1 Tsuneonella sp. | reverse complement strand
CGAACAGCGCCTCGTAAGCCGCCTGATTTGGCGCGGTGACCTGGTGGCCGGCCACCGTGTACGTGCTCGATGCCAGCGCCCAGTCGGGAGCGGCGGGGATGTTCACCACGACCCACGACATGAACACCATGAACATCAGCGCCACGAACCCGGCCCAGATGCAGCGACGCGCGCGGGCATAGCCATAGACTTCGGTCAGCACGTCGCCGAGCACGTAGTCGATCGGGAAGAACAGCACGCCCGCGCCAAAGGTGACGGTTCCGACAAGCGGCAGCGAGAGCTGCGCCTGCTTGGCCGCGCCGATCACGTTGGAGAGCAGCAGGATGGTGACGAAGGCCGCCATCATGAAGTCGAAATAACGGAACTGGCGGCGCGCTCCGGCCTGTCCCTCGATGCGCTGTGGCTGCCCCGTCATGGCCGGCAGACCTATCGCGATTTGTCGCCGGCGAAAAGCACGCTATGCGCACGCAGGCCAGCGCGCGCCCGTAGTTCAACTGGATAGAGCACGAGCCTTCTAAGCTTGGAGTTGCAGGTTCGAGTCCTGCCGGGCGCGCCAAATCTCTCGTGGGGTCAGCCGCGCTGGACCGAACCGATGGGCTCTCCGTCGATGGGATATCCCGCGTCGCTCGGGATCGCCAGCCAGCGCTCTCCGCCGCGATCTTCCATCCACGGGGTGATCGTGCGCACCGGGATAGCCTCGGCCTGCGCGCGCGCTTCGGCGAAGCTGGCGAACTGGGCGAGACGTTCGAGGTTGCGGCGGGTGGGGAAGATCACCTCCATCTCGCCGCGCTCGGTGCGGGCGAGCGCTTCCTCGGCGGAAACCCAGAACAGGTGCGTGTTTTCGGTGGCGTCGATCTCCACCTCGACCGCACCGGTCCCGAGATCGGCGAGATAGAAGCGGGTGTCGAACACCCGGGGAATGCGCTCGTTTTTGGGATGCCAGCGCGCGAAGGGAACCAAGGCATCCAGATCGAGCGACCAGTCCATCGCGGTCAGTACCGGTGCGAGATCCTCGTGCTCGAGCAGCATCGCGCGCGCGTCGCGCGCACGGTCGGCGGTGATTTCGCCCTTGATGCCGATCGCAAGGCCGGTCTCCTCCAGCGTCTCGCGGATCGCCGCGATGCGGTGCGCGGCTTCGTCCGCTTCGCAGTCTTGCAGAGTGCCGGCCAGCGCATGATCCGCAGGATCGACCCGCCCGCCGGGGAACACCGCAGCCCCGCCCGCGAACGTCATCGCGCGCGAGCGCGTGACCATGAGGATTTCGGGCGGCCCGCCGGCCGGCGCGTGGCGGAAGACGACGACGGTGGCGGCGGGGATCGATGGCGGCTGGACGAAGGGTTCGCTCATTGCTCGACACTGCCGGGCGCCGCGGCGGTTGCCAAGCGCAATCGCCGCCGCACGGCGCACAGGCGCTGTCGGGAAAGCTTACAGTGAAGGTGAGTGGTTAACCGCCGTGAACCATCGCCAGCCGCAGGAATCGGCCGTTCGCCAAAACTGGCACGCGACGTGCACAGTATGACGTACCCCAACGGTCTTCACATCGAGGCGGGGCCATCTCCTGGTCTCCCGGCCCAGCCTCCCGGACCCGCACGAACGAATGCCCGCCTTCCCCCACGGCGGGCTTTCACTTTTCCGGGGTGCAGAGTGGTGTCGCGGAGCCTCAGTCGGCCTGCTGGACCTGCTTCTCGTCGAGGAGTTCCTGCAGCTCGCCGGCCTCGAACATCTCCATCATGATGTCGCTGCCGCCGACGAACTCGCCCTTGACGTAGAGCTGGGGAATCGTCGGCCAATCGGAATAGGATTTGATTCCCTGGCGGATCTCCATGTCCTGCAGCACGTCGACGCTGTCGTACGCGACGCCGCAATGCTCGAGGATCTGGATCGCGCGGCTGGAGAAGCCGCACTGGGGGAAGAGCGGGGTGCCCTTCATGAACAGGACGACATCGGCCTTGTTGACGATGTCGGAAATGCGCTGGTTGACGTCGGACATGGCCGCCCCTTCGAATGTGGTGAATGCCACGATATGGCGAGTCAGTTGGGAACGGCGGTGGTCAGTTGCAAGGCGTGGAGCTCGCCGCCCATCCTGCCGCCGAGCGCGTCGTAAACCAGCTTGTGCTGCTGCACCCGGCTCCTGCCCACGAACTGCGGAGCGACCACATGTGCGGCGTAGTGGTCGCCGTCGCCGGCAAGATCGCGAATGGTCACCTCGGCCTCGGGCAGCGCCGCGCGGATCAGCGCCTCGATCTGCTCCGCCGCCATCGCCATCTGATCAGGACTCGCTCATGAGCTGGCGGCGCGCTTCGACAGCCTTGTCCTCGAGCGCGGCGCGGACGGTGGCTTCATCGACATCGCAGCCGGCGGCGGTGAGATCGCCGAGCACCTTGCGGATCACGTCCTCGTCGCCCGCTTCCTCGAAGTCGGCCTGGACCACGGCCTTGGCATAGGCGTCTGTCTCTTCCGGCGTCAGCGCCATCTTTTCCGCCGCCCATTGGCCTAGCAGGCGGTTGCGCCGGGCCGCGACGCGGAAGGCGGTTTCTTCGTCCATCGCGAACTTGCGCTCTTCGCCGCGCTCGCGATCCCTGAAATCGGTCATGCAATTTCCCCGTGATTTACTGCGGCGCGGCCATAGGGCGCGTGCCGCGGCTAGTCCATCGTCACCACGACCTTGCCGACGGCCTCGCGGTTCTCGAGCTTGGCGATCGCCTCTCCGCCCCGTTCCAGCGGAAAGGTCTCGGAGATCATCGGGTCGATCTTGCCGGCCTTGAGCAGCGCGAACAGCTCCTCCACCTGGGCGCGGAACTTCTCAGGCTCGCGCGCGGTGAACGCGCCCCAGAACACGCCGCAGATGTCGCAGCTCTTGAGCAGCGTCAGGTTGAGCGGCATCCTGGCGATTCCGGCGGGGAAACCGACGACCAGGAAGCGCCCCTCCCACGCGATGGCGCGCAGCGCGGGCTCGGAATACTGGCCGCCGACCACGTCGTAGACGATATTGGCGCCGTCGGGCCCGCAGGCCGCCTTGAACTTGTTCGCCAGGTCCTTGCTGGCCTCCTTGTCCATTTCTCCCGTGGGATAGATCACGACGTCGGCGGCGCCGGCGCGCCTCGCGACCTCACCCTTTTCCTCGCTGGACACGGCGGCGATCACGCGAGCGCCGTAGGCCTTGCCGAGCTCGACCGCCGACAGGCCGACGCCGCCCGCCGCGCCGAGCACGAGCAGCACGTCACCCGCCTTGATGTGGCCGCGATCCTTCAGCCCGTGGATATTGGTGCCGTAGGTCATCATCAGCGAGGCCGCCTTTTCGAACGGCACGCCTTCCGGCACGGGGAACATGCGCCCGGCCGGCACGAGCACCTTTTCGGCCAGACCGCCGTTGCCGATCCCGGCGAGCACGCGGTCGCCCACATTCCAGCCCTCGACGCCTTCGCCCACCGCCTCGATCGTGCCGGCGATCTCGCCGCCGGGTGCGTAGGGCCGCTCGGGCTTGAACTGGTAGAGGTCGCGGATCATCAGCGTGTCGGGAAAATTGATCGCGCAGGCCTTCACATCAACCAGCACCTGGCCTTTACCGGGCGTTGGCGCCTCGACGTCGTCGAGCGTCAGCGTGTCGGGTCCCCCGACAGCGTGCGTGCGAAGTGCTTTCATGCGGCGATCTCCGTTCCTTTGGCGAGCCAGGGCATCTCGGCGGCCTGGCGATGTTCGTATGTCCCGATGGCCGCGTCGCGCGCCAGCGTCAGGCCGACTTCGTCGAGACCTTCCATCAGGCACTGCTTGCGGAACGGGTCGATCTCGAAGTGGAAGCGATCCTGGAACGGCGTGGTGACGACCTGGTGCTCGAGGTCGATCGAGATCGGATCTGTCTGCGCGACTTCGAGCAGGCGGTCGATCTGCGCCTGGGGTAGCGCGACCGTGAGGATGCCGTTCTTGAACGCGTTGCCGCTGAAGATGTCGGAGAAACTCGGCGCGATGACCGCAGTGATGCCGAGGTCGAGCAGGGCCCAGGCGGCGTGCTCGCGGCTGGACCCGCAGCCGAAGTTGTCGCCGGCAATCAGGATCGGCGCCCCGCCGAACTCGGCGCTGTCGAATGGGTTGGCGGGATCGCTGCGCAGCACCTCGAACGCGCCGCGGCCGAGCCCTTCGCGCGTCACGGTCTTGAGCCAGTGCGCCGGGATGATAACGTCGGTATCGACGTTCTTCAGCCCGAGCGGGATCGCTCGTCCTTCGACTGTATTGACCGGCTCCATCAGTCGGTTTCCGGCTGCTCGCCCGAGGGGATCGGCGGCAGCTGCTGCGGCTCGTGCTGCTTGTCCTTGCGCTTGCTCGCGTAGAGCAGCGCGGCGGCGATGGCAGCCGAGCCGATCGCGGCGCCCGCGGCGATCGCCTTGCCGGTTATCTTGCTAGTCATGGATATATCCATGCGGCCCAGCGCGCGGCGGTTCAAGGCACTAGCGCAGGAAATCGGCTAGACGTGCCCAAAGCGCCTCTTTCCGTTCGAGCGGCATCGACGCGTAGGCGGGCGAGGAGGACGGCAGATCGATCAGCGCCAGCCCCGCACCGGCGAGCTGGGGCCGCCCGATCGCCGCGCTCGTGCGGCCGTTGAAGGCAACCGCGCGCAATCGGGGCAGGCCGGCGACGAGTTCCGCCAGCGGGGCGCGCTCGGCGTCGCGGATGGCCGCGTCCAGACTCCCCTTCCGGCGTGCCGAGGCGACGGTGTCCCACAGCGCGATGCCGGCTTCGCGCAGTACGGTCAGACGCTCGTCGTAGCCTGGCGAGATCAGGTCCCGCCCAATGGCAAAGCCGACCAGATGCCAGAACAAGTTGCGCGGGTGCGCATAATAGCGCCGGGCGGCGAGCGAGGCCTCGCCGGGCAAGCTGCCGAGGATCAGGACTTGGGCATTCGCATCCGCGACCGGTGCGAAGGCCGACTTGCGGGTCAGACGAGCTCGCGGACGTCGGTCAGCCGGCCGGTCACCGCCGCCGCGGCTGCCATCGCCGGGGACACGAGGTGCGTGCGCGCGCCCGGGCCTTGGCGGCCGACGAAGTTGCGGTTGCTGGTCGAGGCGCAGCGCTCGCCCGCCGGCACTTTGTCCGGGTTCATGGCGAGGCAGGCCGAACAGCCGGGTTCGCGCCATTCCAGGCCCGCGTCGGTGAAGATCTTGTCGAGCCCTTCGGCTTCCGCCTGGCGCTTGACAAGGCCCGAGCCGGGCACCACGATCGCCCAGCGCACGTTCGCCGCCTTCCTGCGTCCCTTGAGAACCGCTGCAGCCGCCCTCAGATCCTCGATGCGGCTGTTGGTGCAGCTGCCGATGAAGACGTTCTGCACCTCAACGTCGCTCATTCGCGTGCCGGGCTCGAGCCCCATGTAGGCGAGGCTCTTGCGGGCCGCGTCTTGCTTGGCGGGGTCGGCAAAGCTCTCGGGGGCGGGGACCTGCGCGCCGATCGGCACCACGTCTTCGGGGCTGGTGCCCCAGGTGACGCTCGGCTCGATCGTGGAGGCGTCGATGACGACGGACTTGTCGAACACCGCGCCGGCATCGGTATGCAGCGTGCGCCACCATCCGACGGCGCGATCCCAGTCCTCGCCCTTCGGCGTGTAGGGGCGCCCTTCGAGGTAGGCGAACGTCGCATCGTCGGGCGCGATCAGGCCCGCGCGCGCGCCGCCCTCGATGCTCATGTTGCATACCGTCAAGCGGCCCTCGATGCTCATCTGCTCGAACACGCGGCCGCGGTACTCGATGACATGGCCGGTGCCGCCTGCGGTGCCGATGACACCGATCACGTGAAGGATCAGGTCCTTGGGCGTCACGCCGGGCCCGAGCTCTCCCTCGACGCGCACTTCCATCGTCTTCGACTTCTTGAGCAGCAGCGTCTGGGTGGCGAGCACGTGCTCGACTTCGCTGGTGCCGATGCCGAACGCCAGCGCGCCGATCCCGCCATGCGCGGCGGTGTGGCTGTCGCCGCACACGATCGTCGCGCCGGGCAAGGAGAACCCCTGCTCGGGGCCGACGACATGCACGATGCCCTGTGCGGCGTCGGTCGCGCCGATGTAGGCGACGCCGAACTCGGGCGCATTGCGCTCGAGCGCGGCGAGCTGCGCGGCACTCTCGCTGTCGGCGATCGGGAGCCGGCTGCCTGCGGCATCGACGCGCGCGGTCGTCGGCAGGTTATGATCGGGCACCGCCAGCGTGAGGTCCGGCCGGCGGACCCTGCGGCCGCTCGCGCGCAGGGCCTCGAACGCCTGCGGGCTGGTCACCTCGTGGACGAGGTGGCGGTCGATGTAGATCAGGCTGGTGCCGTCATCGCGGGTTTCGATGACGTGGGCGTCCCAGATCTTTTCGTAGAGCGTGCGGGGGCGGCTGGCCATCGCTGTTGGCTTTGGTCGCCGCCCCCGCCGGGCAAGATGGGAAAACTTGGCCGCGCTCAAGGGTCAGCGGTGAGCGGTCCATCCGTGGGTGTAGCGCCCGTCGCGGCCCGCGAAGCGGTC
>JBQCFR010000410.1:0-5218 GCA_051958885.1 Tsuneonella sp. | reverse complement strand
ACCAGCTATGGATCGTCGCCTTGGTAGGCCTTTACCCCACCAACTAGCTAATCCAACGCGGGCCCATCCATAGGCGATAAATCTTTGGTCCGAAGACATCATCCGGTATTAGCATCCCTTTCGGGAAGTTATTCCGAACCTAAGGGCAGGTTCCCACGCGTTACGCACCCGTGCGCCACTAGACCCGAAGGTCTCGTTCGACTTGCATGTGTTAGGCATGCCGCCAGCGTTCGTTCTGAGCCAGGATCAAACTCTCAAGTTTGTGTCACATACCAACCAGGCACGATCTTGCGATCGCCGACCTGAGAGGCATGAGCTTCAAGGAGCCGATACCTGCACTGTCAAACGTAATGGATACGAATGGACATGCATCATCACAACGCCCGCGTGGTGCGAGCGAAGGATGTGGCAATCGGCTTAGGTTAACCGGTATCCGGAGCCTTAAACTCCCCGGACCGGGCGCCGTCGCCCACATGTCCCTTCATCAAAAACCAACGATGTCAAAGAGCCGTCCAACGAAAGAGGCGGACAACTGTTGGAGCCCCGATTTACACCGGGGGACCGGTTGTCCACTTATGTTGGCGACCGTAGCGGTGGGAGCCAGTCGAAACCGGCAGCTCCGCGTCGGTGAGGGGCCCTATATGGAGGGGGTTGATTCGGGTCGACCGCCTTTTTGCAATTTTATTTCGCCGCCCATCCAAGTGCCCGAATTGAAACGAAAATTGCTCCCGTCGAGGGGCTATATGGGGGTGCCGCGGCGGGTTGCAAGCGGAGCCCGCCCCCTCATCGCGGCGCCCGCGCCGCGACCGCTGCGGTCTCGGCGCTGCGCAGGTTCCGATTCAGGCTCGAGTGACGTGGCAGGACGTCTCGGCGCGCTCGCTGTCCTACAGGCGCTCGCTGTGGCACGACTAAGATCATGCACCGCCACCTCCGCCGCCCTGCGGACGCCGTCCCGTACGCCGAAGGGACCGATGGCAGGCCTGAGCCTAAGGTGACAAATGCGACGGCGATCCCGCCCCGGTTTACGGATGGTGGCGACCATGAACGCAGTTTCAAAAAAGAACCCCCGTTCGGCGTGACACGGCATCGGTGCACTGCCCCTTCGATCGGGCCGGATCGGCCGGCCGACTGCGCCGCGGCGAAGGGCAATGTTCATCAATTGGGACTAGCGCGCAGGGCACGATGAGCGCTCCCGAGACCACTCCTTCCCTGGCGAGCCCGGCCGAGGCCGGGTTCGCCATGCGCGTGCGCAGCGCGGTCGCGTGGCGTTGGGGCAGCCAGGTCGCGGGGCAGATCATCACCTGGGCCTCGACGATCGCGGTCGTCCGCCTGCTCTCCCCGAGCGACTACGGCCTGTTCGCGATGAGCCAGGCGGTGATCACTGCGCTCAACTTCATGAACGGGCAGAGTTTCGCCACCTCGCTGATCCAGGCGGACCGGGTCGACGAGCGGCGAATCGGCCAGGTCTTCGCGTTGCTGCTGATGCTCAACGGAACGCTCGCCCTGGTGCAGTTTCTCGCCGCCCCGCTCGCCGCCGAGTACTACCGCGAGCCGCTGGTCGCCGACATGCTGCGGCTGCAGGCGGTGATCTTCCTGTTCATCCCCTTCTCCGCGCTGCCGCAGGAGCTGCTCGCGCGGCGGATCGAGTTCCGCAAGCAGGGCCAGGTCAACCTTGTCTCCGCTCTCGCCGGCGCGAGCACCGCGCTCGCGCTCGCCTGGCTCGGCTACGGCGTATGGGCACTGGTGTGGGCGCCGATCGCCATCTTCGGCGTGCGTGCACTGGGCATGACGATCGCCGCGCGGCTGCTGGTGCGGCCGGTGTTCGACCTGCGCGGCGCGGGCGATCTGGTCAGCTTCGGGGGTGCGCTGACGATCTGCCAGTTCTTCTGGATCGTTCAGAGCCAGGCCGACATCGTGATCGCCGGGCGCGTGTTCGACACGCACGCGCTGGGGCTCTATTCCGAGGCGCTGTTCCTCACGCTGATCCTCACGGGGCGCTTCCTGCCGCCGATCAACGAGGTCGCCTTCCCCGCCTATGCCGAGCTGCACAAGGCCGGCAAGCCGCTCGGCCCTTACTTCCTGCGCACCTTGCGCACGGTGCTGCTGGTGCTGGGGCCGGCTTACGTCGGGCTCGCGCTGGTGGCCGAGCCGACGGTGCTGACGCTGTTCGGGCCCAAGTGGGCGGGCATGGCGCCGCTCGTCGCGGGGCTCGCGCTGGCGATGCCGTGCATGGCGCTGCAGATCATCTGCAGCCCGGCGACCAACGCGACCGGGCGGGCGCGGACGTACCTGATGACCAATGGGACGGGCGCGCTGCTCTTCCCGCTCACGTTCCTCGCCTTCGTCCACGGCGGACCGGCGGGGCTGGTCCACGCGTGGTGGATCGCCGCGCCGGCGCTGCTCGCGGTCACCCTCGCGCTCACGCTGCCGCAGGTCGGCTTGTCGTTCGGCAAGCTCGCCGCCGAGCTCATGCCGCCGCTGGCGAGCTGCGCGGCGATGGCGCTGGCGGTGATCGCCGCGCGGCACGCCCTTCCCGCGCTGGCGCCAGCCGCCGAGCTCGCGCTGCTTGTGCCGATCGGTGCGCTCGCCTACTCCGGTACGCTGCTGCTGGTGTGGCCGCAGGTCTTGCGCGAGACCTGGGCGATGCTGCGCCACCCGGACCGCATCGAGGCCGCATCCGCTCCGCTTCCCGACCCGGCGCTTGCCGCCTGAGGCGGGCTTTCCGCCGGGCGCCCCGAGTGGTATTCTCGTGCTCCGGTTCGGAGAGAGGCTTGCGCACACGGCTGGCATTGGCGGCGGCAGCGCTCATCGCGGCGGCTCCCGCGGGTGCCGGGCAGCCCGCCGCCGCGCCCCCGCTCGCCTCCACCGCGCCGATGCTCGACGCAGCGAACACCGAGACGGTCGCCGCGCAGATCGACCGCTACCGGCGGTTGACGGTGCCGGTCACGATCGCGGGCCGCGGCCCGTTCCGCTTCATGATTGACACCGGCGCGCAGGCCACCGTCGTCAGCCGCCGCCTCAGCACCCTGCTCGCGCTGAAGCCGCTCGGCCACGCGACCGTGGTGGGCATGGCCAGCAGCGAACGGGTCGATCTCGTCCGGCTCGACGGGCTGGAGTTCGCTGCCCGCGTGTTCGATCATCTCGACGCGCCGCTGCTCGAGGGCGAGAACATCGGCGCCGACGGAATCCTCGGGCTCGACAGCCTGCAGGACCTGCGCGTGCTGATCGACTTCCGCGCCCCCAGTATCGCGGTGGGCGACGCGGCCGAGCTCGGCGGCAACCAGGGGTACGAGATCGTCGTGCGCGCGCGCAACAAGCTCGGGCGGATGATCATCACCAATGCCCGCGTCGATGGCGTCGCGACCGCTGTGATCATCGAAACCGGCGCGCAAGGGACGATGGCCAACCGCGCACTCCAGCGCAAGCTGCGCTCCCGCCGCGAGCAGGATTCGCCGGTCACCGACGTCCACGGCAACCGCATCGTCGGCCAGGTGGACCAGGTGAAGGCGCTGACGATCGACAAGCTGCAGATGAACGCGCTGCTGGTCACCTTTGCCGATTCGCCCGCCTTCGCCGCGCTCGGGTATGCGGACAAGCCCGCGCTGGTGCTGGGAATGGACGACATGCGCCTGTTCGACCGGGTGGCGATCGACTTCGCCAGCCGCAAGGTGCTATTCGACATGCCCGCGGGCAGCGGCCGCCCCGCTGCGGCCATGCCGTGGTCGCTCTAGACCGCGCATTGCCTTACCCCGCGCCGGCCACCACATAGGCGCGCGATGCCGCCCGACGTCCCTTCCCCCGACCCGATCGAGTACGACGGCTGGGCGACGCTCAGGCGCTTCCTCCCCGATCTGTGGCCGAGCGACCGCCCGGACTTGCGCCTGCGCATCGCCGGCGCGCTGATCCTCGTGCTGATGGCCAAGGCGATCACGCTGGTCACCCCGCTGGCGATGAAGAAGGTCGTCGACACGATGGCCGCGCACGGCAGCCCGCAGCTGTGGGTCGCGCTCAGCTTCGTCATCGCGTTTGTCGCCGCGCGATTCATCGGCACCGCCTTCGACAACACCCGCAACATCGTGTTCGAGCGGGTGGGGCAGGAAGCGACCCAGCACTTGGCGGAGGACACCTTCGCCCGGCTTCACCAGCTCTCCTTGCGCTTCCACCTGTCGCGCCGCACCGGCGAGGTCACCAAGACGATCGAGCGCGGCACCAAGAGCATCGATTCGATGCTCTATTTCCTGCTGTTCAACATCGCCCCGACGATCGTCGAGCTGATCGCGGTGGCGTTCATCTTCTACACCATGTTCGGCCTGCCACTGGTGATCGCCACCGCACTAACCGTGGCAGTCTATATCTTCGCGACGCGCGTGATCACCGAGTGGCGCACCGCTTTGCGCAAGCAGATGAACGACCTCGACGGCACCGCGCTCGCCCGCGCGGTCGATTCGCTGCTCAATTACGAGACCGTGAAATACTTCGGGGCCGAGCACCGCGAGCGCGAGCGCTACGGCCGCGCGGCCGGCGCCTATGCCGAGGCGGCGATCAAGTCCGAGAACTCGCTCGGGCTGCTCAACATCACGCAGTCGTTGATCATGAACGCGCTGATGCTGTTCGCACTCGGCTTCACGGTCTGGCAGTGGAGCAAGGGCAAGCTCTCGGTCGGCGACCTCGTCGCGGTGCAGACTTACCTCACCCAGCTGTTCCGCCCGCTCGACATGCTCGGCATGGTCTATCGCACGATCCGCCAGGGGCTGATCGACATGGCGGCGATGTTCAAGCTGATCGACACCGACCTCGAAGTCGACGACGCGCCCGGGGCGCCCGCGCTGATCGTCCGCAAGCCCACCGTCAGCTTCGACAACGTCGTGTTCGGCTACGAGCGCGACCGCACGATCCTCCACGGCCTCTCGTTCGAGGTGGCGGCGGGCAGCCAGGTCGCCGTGGTGGGCCCCTCTGGCGCGGGCAAGAGCACGATCGCGCGGCTGCTGTTCCGCTTCTACGATCCGTGGTCGGGCCGCATTCTGATCGACGGGCAGGACATCGCCCAGGTGACCCAGGCGAGCCTGCGCGCGGCGATCGGCATCGTTCCGCAGGACAGCGTGCTGTTCAACGACACGATCGGCTACAACATCGCCTACGGGCGGCCCGGCGCCAGTCAGGAGGAGGTCGAGCGCGCGGCCAAGCTGGCGCAGGTGCATGACTTCGTGCAGCGCCTGCC
>JBQCFR010000409.1:0-10651 GCA_051958885.1 Tsuneonella sp. | reverse complement strand
GCCGGCAATCGGGACGGCGATTGGGGGTAGCGAAACCGCGGCGGTTCCGTATGATGCGGGGCAAACAGAACGGGTTCGCGCCGATGCTTTGAGGGGGAAGTCGGTGCCTGAGCACTATCGCGTCGCCATTGTCGGCTCGGGGCCCGCGGGCCTCAGCGCGGCTGCGCACGCGTCCGCTCTCGGCATGAGCCATGTGCTCATCGAAAAGACCGATCACCTCTCCGACACGATTTTCAAGTACCAGAAGGGCAAGCACGTCATGGCGACGCCCAGCAATCTGGTGCTGCGCTCCGACCTCGATTTCGACGCCGGCAAGCGCGAGGCGATCCTCGAGACCTGGGACCGCCAGATCGCCGAGGGCAAGGTCAACGTCCTGCTGCGCTCCGAGATCGCCGAGATCACCGGGGAGACCGGCAACTTCACGCTCAAGACCAAGAGCGGCGAGACGATCACCGCCGAGGCGGTGGTGCTGGCGATCGGCACCCAGGGCAATCCCAACCGCCTGCGCGTCGCCGGCGCCGACCTGCCGCACATCCAGTACCAGCTCGACGATCCGGGCGCTTACGTGGACGAGCACATTACCGTCGTCGGCTCGGGCGACGCAGGGATCGAGAACGCGCTGGGGCTCGCGGCCGATCCGGTGCAGCGCAACGTGGTCACCATCCTCAACCGCACGTCGGACTTCTCCCGGGCCAAGAGCGCCAACGTCGAACTGCTGATGGAGGCGGAACGCAACGGGCGCATCATCGTGCGGCGCGACACCGATCCGGCGGAGGTGAAGCCCGGCGAGCTGGTGCTCAACACCCGCGATGGGCAGGAGACGATCCGCTGCGACCGGATCATCGCGCGCACCGGCTCCCAGCCGCCGCGCGCCTTCGTCGAGGCGATCGGGATCGCCTTCACCAGCGAGGACCGTAGCGCGTTCCCGCAGCTCACCCCCAGCTTCGAGACGACCAAGAACGGCGTCCACGTGATCGGCGCGCTGGCCGGCTACCCGCTGATCAAGCACTGCATGAACCAGGGCTACGACGTGATCGAGTTCCTCAATGGGAACCTCGACCTCAAGCCCGCCGACGAGCCGATCCTGGCGGAGAAGTTCGCCGCCCTGCCCGGCCGCCGCTCGGTCGACGAATGGCTCGAGACGTTCCGCAAGAACGTCGTCATCCTGCAGGAGCTCTCGCCGCTGCAGATGCGCGAGCTGATGCTCGACAGCCAGGTTCACGCCTACCGACGGGGGGACACGATCTTCACCCGCAACGATCCGGGCAGCTCGATGTTCGCGATCGCGGAAGGCTCTGTGGCGGTGCAGGTCAACCCCGCCGACCCGTCGATCACGGTGCCGATCGAGCAGGGTTCGATCTTCGGCGAAGTCGGGCTGATCTCCGGCCGCCGGCGCGGCGCGACGATCCTCGCCGCCGAGGAGCCGACCGTGTGCATGGAGCTGTCGCGCAACGCCGCGCTCAAGCTGCTCGCCACCGCGCCGAGCGCGAACCGGGCGGTCAACCGCATCTCGATCGAGCGCCAGCTCCTCCAGATGTTCGGATCGGGCCTGACCAAGGACGATGTCACCGAGCTCGTCGAATCGGCCGAGCTGGTGTCGAAGCGCGCCGGCGAGGTGGTCATCCAGGAAGGCGCCGAGGACAAGGACATCTACATCGTCCGGCGCGGCTCGATGATCGTCGAGAAGGACATCGGCGGGCACCCGGTGTTCCTCAGCTACCTGCCCGCCGGTTCGTACTTCGGCGAAATGGCGGTGATCGACGGATCGAAGCGCACCGCCAGCGTCAAGGCCGCGATCAAGAGCGAGGTCATCCGCTTCCCCGGCGAGGTGTTCCTGCGCGTGCTCGAGCGCAAGCCGCAGCTGCGCGAGCGCGCGCTCAAGGACATGAGCGGGCGGCGCGAGATCAACAGCTTCATCGAAAGCCAGAAGCACAGCTTCGGCGGCGCGGTGGACATGTATTCGCAGACCGCTCAGTTCCTGATCGACAACGGCCTCGGCGAAGCGACCGACGTCCTGCTGATCGACGAAACGCTGTGCGTGGGCTGCGACAACTGCGAGAAGGCCTGCGCCGACAGCCATGAAGGCCTCAGCCGGCTCGACCGCGAGGCGGGGCGCACGTACGCGCACCTCCACGTGCCGACCAGCTGCCGCCACTGCGAGCATCCGCACTGCATGGCCGATTGCCCGCCCAACGCGATCAAGCGCGGGCCCGACGGCGAGGTGTTCATCGACGATACCTGCATCGGCTGCGGCAACTGCCAGCGCAACTGCCCCTACGGCGTGATCCGGATGGACGCCAAGCCGCCCAAGAAGCCTTCCCTGCTCTCGTGGATGCTGTTCGGCGCGGGACCTGGCCCGGGCGAGGCGCCCTATAGCTGGCGCAAGAAGACCGCCGCCAAGAAGGGCATCGAAAGCGGCAAGTTCGCGATCAAGTGCGACATGTGCGCCGGGATCGAGGGCGGCCCGGCCTGTGTGCGCGCCTGCCCCACGGGCGCTGCTATCCGTGTCGCGCCCGAGAAGTTCATGACCTTCACCAAGCTCGCCGAGGGCGCCGACTGATGGCGAGCGTTCCGAGCGGCAAGGTGTCCTTCCGCGAGCAGCGGCAGGACACCGATCACGAGAGTTTCCTGGCGCACAAGCGCTATCGCTGGGCCAAGATCGGCGGCGTGATCTGCCTGGTGGCGATCATCGCCTATGCCCTGATCGACGTGCAGCCGCGGCCCAACGGCGGGAGCTGGTACGGCTACACGCTGGGCACGATCGGCGTGCTGCTGATCGTCTGGCTGAGCCTGCTCGGCATCCGCAAGCGCAACATGACCGAGGGGCGCTGGAGCCTCAAGGCGTGGACCAGCGCGCACGTGTACCTCGGGCTGTCGCTGATCGTTATCGCCACGCTCCATACGGGCTTCCAGTTCGGCTGGAACGTCCACCCGCTCGCCTGGGCGCTGATGATGCTGGTGATCGTCTCCGGCATTTACGGCATCACCGTCTACGCGATGCTGCCGCAGAAGCTGAGCAACAACCGCAAGGAGACGACGCGGGGGCAGATGGTCGAAGGGCTCGCCGCACTCGACCGCCAGCTGCAGGAAGCGGCCCAGCCGCTCGACCGCGACGAATCGGACCTGGTCATCGCCGCGCTGGATCAGGACGTGTTCCGCGCCGGACTGTGGTCGCGGCTGACCGGGCACTACCGCGGCTGCGCCACCGCGCGCGCGCTCGGTGCGGTCGACCGCGACGGGGACGACGATCACCGCCGCGTCCACGCGCTGCTGTCGCGGCGCAAGGCCCAGCTCGATCAGATCCGCCGGCAGATGCACTTCAAGGCGCTGCTCGACGTGTGGCTGTTCGTCCACGTGCCCGCCACGATCGCGCTGCTCGGCGCGCTGACCGCGCACGTGATCAGCGTGTTCTACTATTGGTGAGGGCGGCGCGATGAGCTTCATCATCCGCACGGTCGACTTCACCGCCGATCACCGCGAGATCGTTCGCGAGCGCGAGATCGCCGGCGATACGCTGACGATCGGCCGCGCTTCGGACAACACGCTGCCGCTGCCCGATCTGGCGGTCGAGCAGCGCCATGCGACGATCTCCGCCGCGCCTGGGGGACAGCTCCGGATCGTCGCCGACGGACGGCTGGGTTTCTCGGTCGAGGGCAAGGCCAGCACCGCGGCGACGCTCGACCCGGCCGACGGCTCCGAACTCGGCTTCGGCAACTACCGCCTGTCGATCTCGCGCGATGGCGACGGCCCGGTGATCGTCACCGTGCGCAAGAAGGAAGTGATCGAGGGCGCGGACGATTCGGCCGAAGGGTTCGCGCTCGCCAGCGTCATGCCCGGCAAGCGGTCGATGGCGTGGGCGCTGTTGGCAATCGTCCTCGCCGCGTTCCTGGCGGTGCCGATCTGGTCGAACCTGCACAGCCAGCCGGTAACTCAGCCGGCGATGGGCACGACCGACAAGGTGATGTGGGACAAGTCGTGGGAATCGGGCAAGCTCAGCCTCGCGCACCACGGGCTCGAGAACAACTGTAAGGCGTGCCACGTCCAGCCGTTCGTCGCGGTGCGCGACGACGCCTGCGTGGCCTGCCACAAGATGACCGGCGACCACGCCGCGCACCCACGGCTCGACAAGGCGCGCGGCGCGCCCGAGGGCTTCAACGCGCTGCTGTGGAAGGTCGCGCACACGTTCAACAAGCCGGGTCCCGGCGCCTGCACCGATTGCCATACCGAGCACGAAGGCGCGGGGCACATGGAGCCGACCAGCCAGCAGTTCTGCGCCGATTGCCACGACGGCCTCAAGGCGCGTCTGCCCGACACCCAGCTCGGCGATGCGGGCGACTTCGGCAACGAACATCCGCAGTTCAAGGCGCTGCTGATCACCCAGCCCGGGCAGATGCAGCCGACCCGCATCTCGCTCGCCGCCAAGCCGCGCCAGTGGGAGGGCCTCGCCTTCCCGCACGCGATGCACCTGTCGGCAACCAATGGCGTGGCGCGGATGGCAGGCAACCTTGCCAGGACCAAGGGCTACGCCGGCAAGCTCGACTGCGCCGATTGCCACCACCCGAACAAGGACCGGAGCGGGTTTGTCCCGGTCGAAATGGAGCGCGACTGTGAAGGCTGCCACAGCCTGGTCTACGACAAGGTCGGCTCGACCTATCGCACCCTGCGCCACGGCGACGTGGCGCAGATGCGGGCGGACATGATGGCGCTCGACCGGGTTCACCGCACGCCGATCAGCTCTGGCCGGCGGCGGCCGGGCTCCTACGCCGAAGGCGGGCTCTATCACCAGAATTTCGGCGCGCCGGTGCGCAACTACATCGGGATCAACCGCGCGCTCTCGCGTGACGGCGTGTGCGGCGAATGCCACACGCCCACTGTGCGCAATGGCCAGCCGGACGTGATGCCGGTCAACCTGCCCATGAAGTTCTTCACCGACGGCGCGTTCGACCACGAAGCGCACGAGCAGACCAAGTGCACCGAGTGCCACAAGGCGAACGCCTCGCAGTCCTCGGCCGACCTGCTGATCCCCGGCATCGCCACGTGCCGTACCTGCCACGCGGGCGAAAACGCTACGCGCGCCGAGGTACCTTCGAGCTGCGCGATGTGCCACGCCTATCACCCGCGCGGCCGCAAGCCCGCCAACCATCCCGCCGTGCCGGAAGACCGGATTGCGATGGCCGGGCGACGGGGAACCTGATGCGACCCGGGGGGCAAATGCTGATTGCGCAGATCAACGACATTCACATCGGCTTCGACCCCGACGAGAAGCCCGAAGAATATAATCGCATCCGCTTCCGCGCGGTGCTGGATCGGCTGCTGACCTCGCCCAACCCGATCCAGGCGCTGGTTCTCGCCGGCGACCTGACCGACAAGGGCGACCAGGAAAGCTTCCGCAAGACCGCCGCGTTGCTCAACCAGCTCGCGTGCCCGCTCCTCCCGATGGTCGGCAACCACGACACGCGCGAGGAGCTGTGGGGCGCATTCCCCGACACCCCCAACAACGGCGGTTTCGTGCAGTACGCGGTCGACCTCGGCGAGCTGCGGCTGGTGCTGCTCGACACGCTCGAACTTGGCCGCCACGGCGGCGCATTTTGCGAGGCGCGTGCGGAGTGGCTGGCCGCGGAACTCGACGCGCATCCGGACAAGCCGACGGTCATCTTCATGCATCACCCGCCGGTGGTATCGGGCATCGACTGGATGGACCCCGCCCCCCACGAGGGGTGGATCGAACGCTTCGGCAATGTCGTCGAAGGGCGTCGTCAGATCGTGGCCATCCACTGCGGGCACCTGCACCGCCCGCTGACGGCGATGTTCCGCGGCATCCCGGTCGGGGTCACGCCGTCGGTCGCGCCGCTGGTGGCGATGGACTTGCGGCCGATCGACCCGCAGCAGCCCGACGAGCGCGACCTCATCACCACCGAAGCGCCGACCTACGCGCTGCACCGCTGGAACGGCGCGAGCCTCGTCACCCACTACGAGCGGGTCGGCGACTGGCGCGTGCTCGCGAACTACACGCCGAACCTGCAGCCGATGATCCAGGAGATGTTCGCCGAGCGCCAGTAAGGCGCGACTGCGTCAGGCTACCGGCTGCGCCAGGCTGCGCGCAGCGCGCAGGATCGCGTCGTTGTCGTGGACGAAGCGGCCTGCCGCCTTCCGCATCGCCAGCGCCAGCGCGGCCTCGGCGACCTGCTGAGCGCGGATCGAGCGCAGCGCGCGGTACTTGCCGTGAAGCAGCCGGTCGGCCAGCGGGCTCAGCGCCATCCCGATCCGCTCTACCGGCCGGCGATCGCCCGGGCGCTGGCCGCGCAGCAGCCCGGGCCGCAGGATGTCGAGGCGCGGGAACCTGATCGCCGCCAGCTCACGCTCGACCTCGCCCTTCACGCGCAAGTAGAAGGTGCGGCTGGCGGAATCGGCGCCGGTCGAACTGATCGCCACGAAGCGTTCGACTTGGTGCGCCCTGGCCGCTCGCGCGGTGCTCACGACCAGCTCCTGGTCGACCGCGCGAAACGCCGCCTCTTCCTTGCCCGCCTTGTTCCAGGTGGTGCCGAGCGCGCAGATCACCGCCGTCGGCCGAACCGCCTCGATCACCTCGCCCCAGCGCTCCGCATCGGCGACGAACACCTCCATCCGCGCGCTGCGCGGCAGCGGCACTTCGCGCCGGGCGATCGCTGTCAGGCGCACGTCCTCGCGCCCGACGCTGAGAGCGATCACCGCCTGGCCGATCAGCCCCGTCGCGCCGACCAGCACCACCCGCAAGGTGTCAGACATTGCGCAGCCCCTCGGGCTCGCGGCCGTAGATGCAGGCGCACTGGTCGATCGCGTAGCGGTCGGTCATCCCGGCTACGAAGTCCGCGATATGGCGCGCACCGGCGGGCTCGCCTGCCGGCATGCTGCCGCGCCACTGGGGCGGCAGCAGCCCGGGGTCCTGCTGGTACGCAGCAAACAGCCGGGCGACGACATCGCGCGCGCGCTCCGCGGTCGCGATTTGGTCCGGGTGATAATAGAGCTTGCGGTACATGAACTGCTTGAGGCGCCGCTCCTCGCCCGCCAGCGCCGTTGAGAACCCGGCGGTGGCGCGCGGCGCGGCGCGCACGTCGCCGCTCGACGTCATTCCCGCGGCCGCCTGGCGCGTATTGGCGATCACGTCGTTGACCATCATCCCGATCTGCGAGCGGACGAGTTCGCGTAGCTGCCGCTCGCGCGGGGCGGAGGGAAAGCGCCGCTCGACGCTGCGCCACTGGCTCGCCAGCACGTCGAGCTCGAGCAAGTCGTCGAGCGTCAGGAAGCCAGCCCGCAAGCCATCGTCGATGTCATGGTTGTCGTAGGCGATGTCGTCCGCGACCGCGGCGACTTGCGCCTCGAGCGAGGGCCAGCTGCCGAGATCGAGCGGGAACGCGGCGTCGAGTTCGGCGAGCGCCCAGTGCGGCGCGGCGACCGGCCCGTTATGCTTGGCAAGGCCCTCGAGCAGCTCCCAGGTGAGATTGAGCCCCTCGTGCTCGCAGTACGGGCTCTCGAGCCGCATGAGCGCGCGCAGCCCTTGCGCGTTGTGATCGAACCCGCCGTGCCGGGCCATCGACTGCGCCAGCGCCGCCTCCCCCGCGTGGCCGAACGGCGGATGACCGATATCGTGCGCCAGGCAAAGTGCCTCGGTGAGATCCTCGTCGAGCCCGAGCGCGCGAGCGATGACGCGGCCCACTTGCGCCACTTCGATGCTGTGCGTCAGACGGGTGCGGTAGTGATCGCCGTCGGGGGCGATGAACACCTGCGTCTTCGAGCGCAGCCGCCGGAAGGCGATCGAGTGGACGATCCGGTCGCGGTCGCGCTGGAACTCGCTCCTCGGGCCGCGCGCGCCGTCGCGGTTCTCGGGAAACTCACGGCCGCGCGACTGGGCGGGATCGGCGGCATAGGGAGCGCGGCTCATCGGGCGCGAGGTTTAGGGGCCCTGCCCGCCCCGGACAACGGGAACAGGCTGGCAACCTTGCCATTGCCGCCGCGCTATTCCTTGCCGAGAATCCAGTTCGCCGCGGCTTCGCTGTGGATCTGCGTCGAATCGAAGATCGGCAGCACGTTGGCGTCGACGTCGACCACCTGCTCGAGCTCGGTGCAGGCGAGCACGATCGCCTCGGCCCCGTCCTGCTCCTTCTGCGTGATGATGGTCTTGAGCTTGCGTTCGGCGTCGCGGGTCGCCTTGCCGATCATCAGCTCGTCGTAGATGATCCGGTCGACCTCATCGACCATGTCCATGTCGGGCGGCAGCAGGTCGACGCCGTGCGCCACCAGCCGCTGGCGATAGAAGCTCTCGGTCATCACGTTGCGCGTCCCGATCAGCGCCGCGCTGCCGACGCCGGCGGCCTTCATCCGGGCGCCCACGCAATCGGCGATGTGGAGCACCGGAACCGAGACCGCGCCGGCGACGGTCTCATAGACCTTGTGCATCGAATTGGCGGCGATGATCAGCGCGCCCGCGCCGGCCCCCTCGAGCCGCCGCGCCGAGTCCGACAGCACGCCTGCGGCACGGTCCCAGTCCGCGGCTTCGTTGAGCCCGTGAAGCTGCGCGAAGTCGAGGCTCTCGATCAGCAGCGGCGCGCTGGAGAAGCGCGGGCTGGCGCGGCCGACGTAGCGGTTGATGTATTCGTAGTAAGTGCGGGTCGAGTACCAGCTCATCCCGCCGATCAGTCCCAGCTTGCGCAATGCACGATCCTTCGGTTCCGCAGAGCGCGCGGCTAAAGCAAAGCGGCGAGGATAGGTAAAGCTATCGAGCGGCGGCGGCGGGGTTTTGCACCCGGTTCTCTGTCAGCCAGCGTTCGAGATCGCCGACGCTGGCCTGCGCGGCCTCTTCCATCGGGATATGGCCGATCCCCGGATAGACGATCATCCGCGCGCCCGGGATGTGCTGCGCCAGCCATTTGCCCGACGCGAGCGGGATCAGCGGGTCCTTCTCGCCCCACAAGATCAGCGTTGGGACGCGCAGCCTGGCGAGCTGCGCGGGGGCGGCATGCTCGAAGCCGAGCGAGAACCGCTCCATCGTCGCGCGCCGGTTGCCCGGAGAGCGCAGCAGCTCCCAGTACCGGTCGACCATCGTCGGGGTAACGATCGCCTGGTTGGCGACCGTCTGGTGAAGGCTCTTCTCGATCACCGAGCGCGGCGTGATCCGCGTCATCAGGTTGCGCAAGCCCGGCATGCGCGCGATCGTGAAGCCGATGTTACCCTTTGCCTTCCCTAGCTGCGGGGCGCCGGCGGCATCGACCAGCACGAGGCCGTTCAGACGCTCGGGGTGAGCGAGCGCATAATCGAGCGCGATGCCGCCGCCCATCGAATTGCCGGCGAGAACGAACCTGCCCAGCCCCAGCTTGTCGGCGACCTTCCCGACATCGGCGGAGAACGCCGCGCGCGAGTAGTCGCCCGTGGGCGAAGGGCCGGTCAGGCCATGGCCGATCTGGTCGTAGCGGACGACGCGGTATTGGCCCTTGAGCGCGGCGGTCCACGCGTCCCAGGTGTGGAGGTCGGCGTTCGAGCCGTGGAGCAGCACGATCGCGGGCGCATCGCGCGGGCCTTCGTCGCGCAAGTGGACCTTGAGCCCGCCGCCCAGATCGACGAACTGCGACGGCGGCCCGCCGTACTTGGCGCGCATCGCGGCGGGGTCGGTATCGGGCGTGCTGAAGACGAACACCGCGATCGCCAGCACCACGATGAGCGCGCCGGCGATCCGCAGCACCCACTTCACAGCCCGGCGATCCACTTCCTGACCGCCTCGACCCCGTCGGTGTGGACCGTCTCCTTGCCGAGTTCGGGCATCGCGACGCCCGGCGCGGTCGAGGCCATCCGGTGGACGCGGATCGACCGGTCGGGCTTGCCGGGCACCACGTCGAAGAGCAGGTCGCCCGATCCGCGCCCGGCGGCAACCGGGTGCTTCATCACGCCGTAAGCCTTCGGGTCGGTCTGCTCCCAGCGCAGGTCGAGCCCCGAGTTCGACGCGGTCGCGCCCGGCTGGTGGCAATGCGCGCAGTTGGCATCGAGATAGCCGCGCGCGACGGCCGGGACCGGCTCGTTCGCGCGGTCCTCCCATAGCGGGATGGTGTCGGCGACCGCGGGCATCTTGTCGAGATGGCCGGCGGCGACGAACGATTCGAGCCAGGCATGCGACAAGTTGCGCGCCTTGGGCCCGATCGGGATCACCGCGCCGTTAAGGCCGTGGCATTCCTTGCACTGGTTCTTGTTGGGCACCCGGTACTCAATGTGCTCGCCCGCGGGCGTGGTCACCGGCACCCGCGCGCCGGCTAGCGCCAGCTTGGCTTCGGTCTGCTCGGCATTCCACAGGTAGGGCAGCGCCAGCCAGCCATCGGTGCGGTGCAGCAGCACGCGCGTCTCGATCAGGCGGCGCTTGCCATTGTCCTGGAAAGCGAACGTCTTCACCAGCGCGCTGCCGACGGGGAGATCGATCAGGTTCTCGCCATTCGCCTTCGCCTTGCTGCCCGCCGGCACATAGACGAAGCGCAGCTTCTCCGCCCCGTCCGACCATAGCGGGGTGTTGAGCCGGTAGGGCACGACGCCCGCGGCGGGCACTTGCGCGGGGGCATCGGCAAAGAAGTGGTAGTCGGACAGCAGCGCGGGAAGGTCCGCGCCGGTCACCACCGGGTCGGCTGGCCCGCGCGCG
>JBQCFR010000408.1:0-5287 GCA_051958885.1 Tsuneonella sp. | reverse complement strand
TTGCGCCGCGTCAGAGCGGGCCGGGTTCGTCCCAGCCTAGGTTGCGGCGCCATTCGAAACGCAGCGGAATCTGGCATGCGGCGGTGGTGATTGTCGCCTCCACCGTGTCGCCGTCCAAGCGGTTGGGGCGGAACGGGACGTAGTATTCCTGCCACGTGCCGTCCGCGCGAGCATGAACCGCGCGGTCGATCGGCTTCATATCGCCGTTGGTGAGATAGAGGCGACCATCGGCGCCGGGTTCGAGACCCGTCACCATGAGGACGTAGAACTGCCCGTTGGTGCGGACTTCGCCGGCGCAATCGCCGTCACGCGTCGCATCGACTTCCTGCCAACCGCGGGCAATCACGATCGGGTCGTAGTCCGCCGCGGCCGGCGCGGCGGCGAGCAGCAGCAGAGCTGCGGCAATGGGATGAGCGGGGTTCATCGTGCCGATCCTCGTTCGGGGTCCGCGTTTCCATACCATATCTGGGCGCTCATCGGGGATTGTTTGCCAAGCTTCCCCGAGCGGGACATCCTCACCGCACGGCAATGTCGACGAGTATGCCGCAGGCGATCGCGATGAACAGCAGGCCGATCCCGACGTCGAGCTTGCGGCGAGTCGCGGGCCTCTCCATCGCGGAGGCGAGCCGGCTGCCGGCGCCGATGTAGAGCGCGCCGACTGCGATATCGATCGCCATCGCCAGCGCCGCGAGCACGGCGAGCTGCGGGACGACCGCCGCACGCGCATCGACGAAAGGCGGCAGCAGCGCGACGATGTAGATTAGCGACTTGGGATTGCCGAGCGCCACCAGGATGCCGTCGCGGAAGGCGTGGCGCGACCTGCGGGGCGGGAGCGCAGCCTGCGTCTCGGTGCCCTCACCCGCATGCCGGAGCGCCTGCGCGCCAAGCCATGCGAGGTAGCACGCGCCCGCGATTGCGAATGTCTTGAAGCCGAGCGGGAACGCCGCCGCCAGCGTGCCGAGGCCGAGCGCGGCCAGCGTCCACCAGCCGATATAGCCGAGCTGCATGCCCGCGAGCGCCGCCGCTCCGCCGCGCCAGCCCCGCCGCACGGTCTGTCCGATCACGAACAGCATCGAGACGCCGGGCACGAGGCTGGTGGCAGCGGTCATGGCCGCGAAGGCGGCGAGGCGCTCGGGATCGATCATGGCGGGGGGCGCTAGTGGAAATCGCGCGATGGCGGGAGAGGAAGCAGCTTGGGCACGATGCGCACGTCGCGCGGGTGGCCGCCCGCAGTTGGGCCGTGGAAACCGCAGTCGCGGTTGCCGGGGCCCGGCGGTTGCCATGGCGCGGGAGCTGGACGGACCTCGTCCTCGGGCTCGTCCGGCAGCAGCACTCCGCCCGGGCCCCAGCGGCTCGGCAGCGGGTTGTTGCAGTGATCGGCGCGCGCGATGGTCACCGGGATCAGGTCGTCCGACAAGTGGTGCAGCTCGTGCGTCGCATCGACCAAGTGAGCGGCGATCACGTGGACCACTTCCTCGTCGTATTCGACCCGCCCGCGCACCTCGATCAGCCGCGCCCCCATGATGACCTTGCGGTATTTCTCCATCGTGTCCGGCCAGACGACGAGGTTGGCGACCCCGGTCTCGTCCTCGATGGTGATGAAGCACACTCCCTTTGCGCTCCCCGGCCGCTGGCGGATCAGCACGACGCCCGCGATATTCACCATCGAACGAAACTTGCGCCGGCGCAGCTCCTCCGCGCGCACGAACCCGCGCGCGGCGAGCGAGGGGCGCAGGAAGCTCAGCGGGTGCGCCTTCAGACTGAGGCGCGTGGTCTGGTAATCGGCGACCACTTCTTCGGCGAGCGCCATCGCCGGCAGTGCGGTCACCTTGCGCTCGGCGCCCTCCTCGCGCTCGCGCGCGGCGGCGAACAGCGGCAGCTCGTCCCCGCCCACCAGCGTGCGCGCATCCCACAGCGCCTGGCGGCGCGGCAGGTCGATCGAGCCGAAGCAGTCGGCCGCGGCGAGGCGCTCGACGTGCGAAGGCGGCACGCCCGCCCGCTCGCGCACCTCGCGCACATCGCGGAAAGGCCCGCCCGCCTGCCGCGCGGCGACCAGCCTGGCGGCAATGAATTCCGGCAGGCCATCGATCTGCCGCAGGCCGAGACGCAGCGCCCAGCCCTTGTCATGGCGCCAGCGATCATTGCCTGGATGGTCCTCGTCCACCTGCTCCAGCGTGCAGTCCCACTCCGAGCTGTTGACGTCGACCGGCAGCACCACGATCCCATGCTCCGCCGCATCCCGCACGATCTGCGCCGGCGCGTAGAAGCCCATCGGCTGCGAGTTGAGCAGCGCGGCGGCGAACGCTGCCGGGTAGTGGCACTTGAGCCAGCTGGAGATGTAGACCAGCTTGGCAAAGCTGGCCGCGTGGCTTTCAGGAAAGCCGTATTCGCCAAAGCCCTTTATCTGGTTGAAGCACCGTTCGGCGAATTGGGGATCATAACCGCGCGCGATCATGTTGCCGACCATCAGGTCCTGCAGTTCATGGACCATTCCCCGGCTGCGGAACGTGGCCATCGCCTTGCGCAGCCTGGTCGCATCGCGCGAGCCGAACTTGGCCGCATCGATTGCGATCTTCATCGCCTGCTCCTGGAAGATCGGCACCCCGAAAGTTCGGCCGAGGATCGAGGACAACTCGTCGGGCGGACCGAGCCCGGGCGCGGGGCCGGGGATATGGAAATCGCGCCTGCCCGCGCGCCGCTCGCGCCGCGCCTTGAGATAAGGATGGACCATGTCGCCCTGGATCGGTCCGGGCCGCACGATCGCCACCTGCACCACCAGGTCATAGAGCTCGCGCGGTTGCAGGCGCGGCAGCATGTTCATCTGCGCCCGGCTTTCCACCTGGAACACGCCGAGCGAATCCCCCTTGCACAGCATATCATAGACCGCCGGGTCTTCCTTCGGGATCGTCGCGAGCTCGTAAGCCTGACCGTGGTGATTGTTCAGCAGGTCGAGCGCCTTGCGAACGCATGTCAGCATTCCCAATGCCAGCACGTCGATCTTGAGGATCCTCAGATCGTCGATGTCGTCCTTGTCCCACTCGATGAAGCTGCGTTCCGGCATCGCGCCGTTACCGATTGGGACGGTTTCGCTCAACGCGCCCTGGGTGAGGATGAATCCGCCGACATGCTGGCTCAAATGCCGCGGCATGTTGATCATCTGACGGGTCAACGCGAGCACCCGTTTGAGGTGCGGGTCCGACAGGTCGAGCCCCGTTTCGTTCAGCACGTGCGCCTGATCGATGTCGTGCCCGTGCCCCCCCCATACCGTGCGCGCCAGTGCCGCAGTGACGTCTTCGGTCAAGCCCATGACTTTGCCGACTTCGCGAATCGCCATGCGGGGGCGATAATGGATCACCGTGGCGCACAGCCCCGCGTGAGCACGGCCATATGTCCTGTAAATGTGCTGGATCACCTCCTCGCGCCGCTCGTGCTCGAAATCGACATCGATATCGGGCGGCACATCGGAATCCGCCGAAATGAAGCGCTCGAACAAGAGCTCGTTTTCGGATGGATCGACTGCGGTGACGCCGAGGCAGAAGCACACCGCCGAATTGGCGGCCGATCCGCGGCCCTGGCACAGGATGGGCGGATCCTGGCTGCGTGCGAAATCGACGATGCTCTTGATGGTCAGGAAGTACTGCGCGAGCGTCTTCTTCTCGATCAGCGCAAACTCCTTTTCCAGGGTTTCGCGCACCTTCTCGGGAATCCCGTCGGTGTAATGAGCCTCGGCTCCTTGCCAGGTCAGCCGTTCGAGATACTGCTGGGCACTGAGCCCGTCCGGATAGACCTCGCGGGGATATTCGTACTTCAGCTCGTCGAGAGTGAACCCACATGCATCGGCCACTTGCCGGGATGCCGAAATGGCGTGCGGCCATCGCTCGAACAGGGCGATAATCTCGGCCGGCGATTTGAGATGCCGCTCGGCATTGGCGTGGAGCAGATGCCCCGCCGCGGC
Organism: Tsuneonella sp.; assembly: GCA_051958885.1. Taxonomy (GTDB): domain Bacteria; phylum Pseudomonadota; class Alphaproteobacteria; order Sphingomonadales; family Sphingomonadaceae; genus Tsuneonella. Next base: position 1,332 of record JBQCFR010000408.1, on the reverse strand, counting down.
GACCGTCGTCTTGTGCCGGATCGCGGTCATCACGTCCTGCAACGGGCGGCGCTCGGGCACATGATAATGCACATCGTTGGTCGCCAGCAGCGCCAGGCCATTCGCTTTCGCCAGCGCATCCAGCCAGTCGATCCGCGCGATGTCGTCGCCCGTGTAGAGATAGCTTGCCGCGAGATGGTGCAGCGTGGGAAGCTGAGCGGCAAGGCGAGGGAGGATTACCGGAAACTCGCCTCGAAACTTACTCCTTCTTTCGTCACCCCGGCCCGCGAGCCGGGATCCCGCTTCTTGCGACATGACAGATGAGCGGGACCCCGGATCAAGTCCGGGGTGACGAGAACGGGGAAACGGAATGACGTTGCTCTCGATCTCGATGACGAACTCGGCATCGAGATCGGCCGGCGGCAGCAGGATGAGCTGCACTCCTTCCGCATGCTCCGCCAGCATCGCCAGCGAGATGTCGCATGCGCCTTTGTCCTGCCACTCGCCGTCCAGAGTGCTCATCCGACCGGCCGAGATCAGCCGGCACAGCCGCCCGTACGCTGCCCGGTCGGTCGGATAGGCAAGGAACGCCAGCCCCTCGACCGTTTCGATCCGGCAGCCGATCACTGGTGTCAGCTTGAGAGTCTTGGCGCTGCTATGAACGCGGACCACGCCTGCCATAGAGTTGGCGTCGGCAATGCCAATCGCGTGGTAGCCGAGCGCCCAGGCGGTCTCCACCAGCTTCACCGGCAGCGAGGCGCCCCGCAGGAACGAAAAGCAACTGAGCAAACCCAATTCCACGAAAGGCGCGGGCTCGGGGGTGCTTACGGAATTGGGATCGACCTCGAGCTGCGGTCGGCCGGGCGTGAGCGGCGCTTCGGGCATTTCACTCCGCCAGCTCCGCCAGACGCTCTGCTACCGCGGACAGATCGGCGGCGAACAGGCGTTGCTGCTGCTCGCGCGCGTCGCCGTCGAGCCGCAGGAGGTATGACGGGTGAGCGGTGATCCACAGCTCGCTGCCCCCCTCCAGCGGGTGCGGTTCGCCACGCGCCTTGGTGATGCTCACCGTTTTGCCGAGCAGGCTGCGCGCCGCGCTGGCGCCCAGCGCGAGCACGATTTTGGGTCTCACGATCTCGCGCTCACCCTCGAGCCACCAGCGGCAGATGTCAATTTCCTTGGCCGTGGGGGACTGGTGCAGCCGCCGCTTGCCCCGCTGGACATACTTGAAGTGCTTGACCGCGTTGGTGACGTACGTTTGCCGGCGATCGATCCCGGCTTGCTCGAGATAGCGGTCGAGCAACTGCCCCGCCGGGCCGACGAACGGCTTACCGGCGAGATCCTCCTGGTCGCCCG
>JBQCFR010000407.1:0-2928 GCA_051958885.1 Tsuneonella sp. | reverse complement strand
CGCGGACAGCCAGTGAAACAGATCGCGCGTCGGCCCGGCGGCGCCCGACCAGACGCTGACCGACAGCAGCATGACATTCATCATGCCGAACCCTGCGACAGCCAGCGCGGTCAGGAGCCGGCGCGTCTCGGCGTCATCCTGCGGGGCAAGCTCGGACGGGCTCGGTTGCGCTTCGAACCCGAGGTCGCCAAGTTCGGCGAGCAATTCATCCTCCGACAGGGCCGGCGCATGGCGCACGAGGACCCGCCGCGCCGCGAAGTTGACCCGCGCGCTCGCCACCCCGTCGACACCGCCGAGCCCGCGCTCGATCTTGCCGATGCATCCGGCGCAGTGAATCCCCGGGACGGTGAAGCGGCTTTCGATCCACTCCGCAGGATCGGCCGCGACGGGCGCGAGCGAGGTCATGTCAGCGGTACTTCGTCGCGCCAGACCTGCCGCCCCGCGCGTCCTTCGAGCCGGAGCGTCCATCGCCCGCCGGGAAGCGGCGCGGTGCTGACGAAGCGTCCCGGACCTGCGGCAGCGAAGCTCAACGGATTGTCGGGCAGCCGTCCGAGTGGGTGACGGGCGATTGCCTTCAACTCCCCGGGGGCGGCGCCTTCCGCGAAACGGACTTCGACGCGTCCGTCGCCCCGCCGCTGAACCACCGGCGCCCAGCCGAGCGCACGCGATTGCTCCGCTTCGGCGAGCCACTTGTTGTATTCCTGGCTGGCGACGTAGGAATTCTCCACAACCACTCCGCCGAACGTGCTGACCGCGAGCCGCGCCATGACGAGGTTGACCGCGATGACAACGCCGAACCCGGCGACGAGGATCGCGGTCATGTGGCGGCCGGTGAAGGTCTTCCTCATTCGCCTGCTCCCGGTGCCGCGAACTGGACATGTGCCTCGTCCGAGGCGCCTTCCTTGTCGAGCGAGCGGAGCCGAAAGCGAAGCTCCTGCTCGGGCGTGTCGGGCGGCGCGATGACATAGACGCGCGCGGTGCGGGTCGCGTCGGGCGCGAGCTGCAGCCGCATCGTGCGCGCCGCGGCGCTGCGCGATTCCTCGTCGTTCCACATCGCTGCTCCCGGCACTCCATCGAGCGCGATCTCGACCGCGCGGGGCCGATTTTCCATGTTGCGCAGCTTGAGCGTGAAGGCGTTGCGCACCGATCCGTCGCTCAGCAGCATGAAAGGCGGGTTGCGATCGGCAGCGGCGGAGATGTCGAGGTGGCTGCGCGCGCCCAGCGCGAACAGCATCGCCACGCCGATCGCCGCCCAGCCGCCGAGGTAGATCACCGTGCGCGGACGGACGAGATTGCGCCACGGCAGCCGCCGCGGCTCGCCCGCCGCTTCGCGCTGGCTGTCCTCTAACGTGACGTAGTCGATCAGTCCGCGGGGGCGGCCGACTTCGCCCATCACGCGATCACACGCGTCGATGCACAGCGCACAAGTGATGCAACCGACTTGCGGGCCTTCGCGGATATCGATCCCGGTCGGGCAGACCGAGACGCACTGCAGGCAATCGATGCAATCGCCGAAGTGTGCGGGATCGGCTTTGGCCTTCTTCACGCTGCCGCGCGGTTCGCCACGCCAGTCCTTGTAGGTCACCGTCAGCGAGCGCTCGTCCATCATCGCCGACTGGATGCGCGGCCAGGGGCACATGTAGATGCAGAACTGCTCGCGCAGGAACCCGCCGAGGGTGAAAGTGGTGAACGTGAGGATCGCGACCGTGATGTACGCAACCGGCGCAGCGTCGCCGCTCCAGAAATCGCGCACCAGGGTCGGCGCGTCGGCGAAGTACATGATCCACGCGCCGCCGGTCCAAAAGCTGATTACGAGGTAGATCGACCACTTGAGCGCGCGCTTGGCGATCTTCGCCGGCCCCCACGGCGCGCGGGCGAGACGCATCTGCGCGTTGCGATCGCCGTCGATCAGCCGGTCGACGTGCTGGAACAGGTCGGTCCACACGGTCTGCGGGCAAGTATAGCCGCACCATGCGCGGCCCACCGCGCTCGTCACCAGGAACAGCCCGATGCCGGCCATGATGAGCAGGCCGGCGACGAAGTAGAACTCGTGCGGCCAGATCTCGATGCCGAACATGTAGAACCGCCGGTTGGCGATATCGACCAGCACCGCCTGGTCAGGCGCATACGGACCGCGGTCCCAGCGAACCCACGGCGTCGCATAGTAGATGCCCAGCGTCATCAGCAGGACGACGTATTTGACGTTGCGGTAAAAGCCGTGGACAGCCTGGGGGAACACCGCCCGGCGCTTCTCGAACAGCTTCGCCGGCAAGTCCTGCCGCGGCGGCTCGTGCGGCTCGTGACGCAAGTTGCCCGTATCGGGCCGCGCGACCGTCAGGCTGACCGGCTTGTCGGGCTTGACGATCCCCTCTTCGGTTTCGGGAGCGTCAGGGCTGTTCATCGACCTTGACCGCCGGATCCTCGGCGACCTCCACGAAGTCCTCGCCGCCGCCCAGCGAGTGGACGTAAGCCGCCAGCATCTTGATCGTCACCGGGTCGAGCCGGTTACCCCACGCCGGCATCACGCCCATCCGCGGGTTGTTGACCTGGTGCACGATCCGGTCCTTGCCCTTGCCATAGAGCCAGATCGCGTCGGCCAGGTTGGGCGCGCCGAATTCGCGCATGCCCTTGCCTTGCGGACCGTGACAGCTCGCGCAGTTGTTCTCGTACAGCGTCGCGCCCGCCGCGGTCGCCTTGCCCTTCCCGCTGAACGACAGGACCTCGTCCGCGACGGTGGAAATCTCCGCCGGGGTCAGCATGCCGTCCCGCCCGAAGGCGGGCATCATGCTGTTGCGGGTATCGTCGACGCCCGGCTGGCGCGCGCCGTGGACGATCGTGTACTCGATCGCCTTGAGGTCGCCGCCCCCCAGCCTGTCGTCGTCGTTGAGCTTGGGATAGCCGTTGCCGCCGGCCGCGCCCGCGCCGTGG
>JBQCFR010000406.1:0-2489 GCA_051958885.1 Tsuneonella sp. | reverse complement strand
TAGGCGCCCTGCGCGAACGGTCGGTTGTCGATCCGGTCGTCGGGCCGCATGCCCTCTTCGAGCGCGGCGAGATAAACGAACAGCTTGAACGTCGATCCGGGCTGGCGGCGCGCCTGCGTTGCGCGGTTGAACGGCGACCGGGCGTAGTCGCGCCCGCCGATCATCGCGACCACCTCGCCGTTCGGCCGCATCGCGACGAGCGCGACCTGCGCCTTGCCGAGCGCGGCGTTGGCCACCACCCCCCGCGCGATTCCCTGCAGGCGCGCGTCCAGCGTAGTGGTGAGCGTCTGGCGCGCGTATCCAACGTCCGATTGCCGCCGCGCCTCGGGCAGCGCCCAGTCGGCGAAGTAAGTGCCGGTGGGCAGGTCGTTCACCGTGCGCACGTCGACCCCGGATAGCGCAAGGCCCTCGCCTGAGCGCGCGTCAGGTATACCCCCTACAACAAACCCCCAAGCACCGTGCGCATGCGCCGCTCGGCGCGGTCGTAATGCCGCGTCGGGGCATAGGCGGAGGGCGCTTGCATGAGTCCTGCCAGCATCGCCGCCTGCGCCAGCGTCAGGTTCTCCGGCTTGCGATAGAAGTAGTGCATCGAGGCAGCGCGCAGGCCGTAGGTGTTGTCGCCGAAATAGGCGTTCGAAAGATAGCGCTGGAGGATCTGGTCCTTGCTCAGCCAGGCTTCGAGCCAGAACGCGATGAGCATTTCCTGGCCCTTGCGGGTGAAACTGCGCTCGGGCGAGAGGAAGGTGAACTTGGCGAGCTGCTGGGTGAGCGTGCTGCCGCCCTGAGTCGGCCCGCCGGTAAGATTGCCCCAGGCAGCGCGCGCAATCCCGCGCGGATCGATGCCCCAGTGGCTGTAGAAGCGCCGGTCCTCGATCGCGATGAACGCCTGCGTGACGTAGGGCGGCAGCTCTTTGACGCTGACAGGATCGTCGACGATGGCGCCGTTGCGCGCGATCGGAGTGCCGTCGGCGGCGAGCAGCGTCAGCTGCGGCGGGGCAATCGGCTGGAGAGATTTCGACAGCGGCGCGGTGATCGCCAGCCAGCCGATGAGGAGGATGAACAGCGCCAGCAGCGCGGCAATCACGCGGACTGTCCACCAGCGCCACCCGCGCCCCTTGCGCTCGAGCGGCGGAGGAGCGGGCGGCTCCGGCAGGACGCTGTCATAGCCGTAGCGTTCGAACCCCGGCAGGTCGGCGAGCGAAGGATAGCGGCGGGGAAGATCGTCCATCGGCGAGCTGTGTTATATCAGTAGGACAGCGGAGGTAAAGCCCGCGGCGATGCGGAGATGGCGCTCCGACACGAGCGGGGCTGTCGGATCGCTGAATGCGAAAAGGGCGGCCCGTGGGGACCGCCCTTCCATTCCGCCGTCGCGGAAATCCCTGGTTCGGCTCAGCGCTTCGAGAACTGGAAGCTGCGGCGCGCCTTGGCGCGGCCGTACTTCTTGCGCTCGACCACACGCGGGTCGCGGGTGAGGAACCCGGCGGCCTTCACGGTGCTGCGCAGCGCCGGCTCGAACTTCGACAGCGCCTGCGCGATGCCGTGCTTCACCGCGCCGGCCTGGCCCGACAGGCCGCCGCCCTTGACGGTGGCGACCACGTCGTATTGCCCGTCGCGATCGGTCAGCCCGAACGGCTGGTTGATGACGAGTCGCAACGTCGGGCGCGCGAAGTACACTTCCTGCTCGCGCCCGTTGACGGTGATCTTGCCGGTGCCCGGCTTGATCCACACGCGCGCGACCGCGTCCTTGCGGCGACCGGTGGCGTAGGCGCGGCCTTGCTTGTCGAGTTCCTGCTCGCGCAGCGGCACCGAGGCGGTGCGGGCGATGTCAGCGGCCTCGCCCTGCGGAGCGGCGCCCGCGATGTCCTTGAGGTCGGCGAGATCCGACACGGTGTTGGTTTCGTCAGCCATTACGCGGTGACCTTGTTCTTGCGGTTCATCGAAGCGACGTCGAGCGTCTCGGGCTGGTTGCCCGCGTGGGGATGCTCGGTTCCGGCATAGAGGTGCAGCGCGCGCATCTGCTGGCGGCCCAGCGGCCCGCGCGGGATCATCCGCTCCACGGCCTTTTCGAGCACCCGCTCGGGGAAGCGGCCCTCAAGCACCTTGGCGGCGGTCGTTTCCTTGATGCCGCCGGCGTAGCCGGTGTGCTTGTAGTACTTCTTATCCGCCAGCTTGTTGCCGGTGAAGCGCACCTTGTCGGCGTTGATCACGATCACGTGATCGCCGCAGTCGACGTGCGGGGTGTAGCTCGGCTTGGTCTTGCCGCGCAGGATGTTGGCAATGATCGTGGCGAGCCGTCCGACGACGAGGCCCTCGGCATCGATCAGGTGCCACTTTTTCTCGACCTCGGCCGGCTTGATCGACCGGGTGGTCTTGCTGATAGCCTTCATGGCTGATGTACCTTGTTGCAGAATCGGGTCCGCGAGGCAGGCCCCGCGAGAGCGGCGCATCTGGCGGGCAAGACCCCGCAAGTCAAGCAAAACCGCGGGTTT
>JBQCFR010000405.1:0-3928 GCA_051958885.1 Tsuneonella sp. | reverse complement strand
GCCATGCCGATGACCAGCGGCGGGAAGTGCTTGAGCGAATAGACCAGCAACACCTGCCCGAAGAGCTGGCTCGATACGGTGAGAGCGATGATAGGCGTCCAGTCGTGCGGCCACACCGGCTCGCCGCGCAGCAGCGCGATGGCCAGTACCACCGGGGCGCCGGCCGCGCTCGCCCAGGTGAGCAGGCTGAACTGCCCGAGCGCGCGGCGCGTGTCGGAGAGGATCAGCAGGTATCCGGCGTAGAACATCCCGGCGAGCAGGCAGAACAGGTCCCCCACCAGCGTGCTCGTCGAGATCTGCAGGCTGCGCCCGAACAGGATCGCCGCGCCGGCCAGCGCCGAGCCCATCGCCAGCCACTCGCCGCCGCGCGGCAACCGGCGCACCACGACGAAGCCCCAGACCATCAGCACCAGGCTGCCCGAATTGCCGAACAGCGTGGCGTTGCCCATCCTGGTCGCCTCGATGCCGACGTGCCAGCTCGACAGGTCGAGGGCGAAGACCACGCCGGCGAGCAGCACCGCGAGCAGCGTCTTGCCAGGTACGCCGGTCAGCCGCTCGCCGCTCGCCTTGGCGAACAGCGCGAGGAACGGCACCGCGAGCGCCAGCCGCCAAAACCCCGCAGAGACCGGCCCGCTGTCCGCCAGCCGCACGAACCAGGGACCGAGCGCCAGCGCCGCGTTGCCGGCGATCAGCGCGGCGAAGTGCGCAGGCCGGGGCGCGAAGTTTTTCTGTTCGCCCTGTGGAGTTGCGCCGCTCATGCGCGCGCCCTAGCTCGGTCGCCGCAATTGACCAGCGAAAAGGAACCCTGCCGCGTGAAGCACGAAACCCTGTTCCAACCGCTCCAGGTGGGTGCGCTCGAGCTGCCCAACCGCATCCTCATGGCGCCGCTCACGCGCGGCCGCTCGACGCTGCCAGGGTCGATCCCGAACGAGACGATGGCGACGTACTACCGCCAGCGTGCGGGCGCGGGGCTGATTATCAGCGAGGCGACCGGCATCAGCCGCGAAGGGCTCGGCTGGGCCGCCGCGCCCGGAGTGTGGAGCGAAGAGCAGGTCGAAGGCTGGAAGCTCACCACCAGGGCCGTGCACGAGGCCGGGGGCCGCATCGTGCTCCAGCTCTGGCACATGGGCCGGCTGGTGCATCCCGATTTCCTCGACGGCGCGCCGCCGGTCTCGGCCAGCGCGACCAAGGCGCCCGGCCACGCGCACACGCTGGAGGGCCGCAAGGAACTGCAGCAGGCGCGCGAGCTGCCCAAGGACGAGATTCCGCGCGTGGTCGAGGACTACCGCAAAGCGGCGGAGAACGCGCAGAAGGCCGGGTTCGACGGGGTGCAGCTCCACGGTGCCAACGGCTACCTGGTCGATCAATTCCTGCGCGATTCGTCGAACCTGCGGACCGACGAATACGGCGGCAGCCCGGAGAACCGCAGCCGGTTCCTGCGCGAAGTGCTCACCGCGCTCGTCGGCGTGTGGGGCGCGGACCGCGTCGGCCTGCGGCTGAGCCCCAACGGCGAGACGCAAGGGTGCGACGACAGCAACCCGGCGGCGACGTTCAGCGCGGCGGCAAGGGTCGCCCAGGACATCGGCATCGCCTTCCTCGAGCTGCGTCAGCCGGGGCCGGACGGCACCTTCGGCCAGACCGATGTGCCGCAGCAGGATGGCTTGATCCGCAAGCTCTACACCGGCCCGCTGGTGCTCAACTCAGACTACGACGCCGCGCAGGCGGAAGCCGATGTCGCATCGGGCCGGTGCGACGCGGTGAGCTTCGGGCGGCCGTACATCTCCAACCCCGACCTCGCCGAGCGGATCGCCGCCGGCGCGCCGTGGGCGGAGAACAAGGACGTGCCGCGAAGCTGGTATGCGCGCGGGCCCGAAGGCTATATCGACTATCCCGCGATGACCGAGGAACCCGCCCCGGCCAAGTAAGTGCCGCACGAAAGGTCGCGATGGATAGCTGGCTGATCGTCCCCGCCGCCAACGAGAAGAAGCTGGCGCGGGTCGGCAACCTGCCGGCGGGGGCGATCGTGCTCGACCTGACCGACGCGCTCTCGGCCGAGCGGCGGGAAGAGGCGCGGGCGCGCGCCGCCGCATTCCTCACCGCGCACCGGCGCGCTCCGGGAGCAGGCGGCGGGTTCGCGCGGTGGGTGCGGATCAACGCGCTTGAGACGCCGTGGTGGCGCGAGGACCTGCTCGAGGTGCTGCCCGGCGCGCCCGACGGGATCGTGCTCGCGCATGCCGCCGGACCATCGCAAGTGCAGGCGCTGGCGGCCGAGATCTACGAGCGCGAGCAGCGCAGCGGCGTCGAGCACGGCCGCGTGCGGATCGTGCCGCAGGTCGCTGCGACTCCGGCGGCGGCGCTGACCGTCGGCGAGTTCGCCGGCGAGCCGCACCCGCGTCTCGCGGGGCTCGCGTGGGACGCCGGCGATCTTGCGCACGCGCTCGGCGCGCGGCGCACGCACGGCGAGGGCGGCGGCTGGATCGATCCGCTGCGCCGGGTGCGCGCGGATGTCGTCCTCGCCGCGCGCGCACGCGGGCTGATGGCGATCGAGACGCTGCACCGCGACGTGAGCGATGCGGCCGGGATGCGCGCCGCCGCCCGCGCGGCGCGCGGCGACGGGTTCACCGGCATGTTCGCGGTTCATCCCGCGCAGCTCCCGCTGATCGCCGAGGCTTTCGCGCCCACCGCCGCCGAGCGGGCCGAGGCGCAGGCGATCGTATCGCTCTTCGAAGCCAGCCCGCAGGCCGCCATGCTGTCCATCGACGGGCGGCTGATCGACCGCACCGCTCTCGAGGCCGCGCGCCGGCTGGTTGCCTCGTGAGACTGCGTCTGCGCCAGATCGCGGTGGCGGTCACCGACCTCGATTCTGCGCGTACCGATGCCGAGGCGATCTTCGGCGTTGCCAACGGCCATGAGGACCCGGGCGTGGCGCGGTACGGGCTGCGCAACGCAGTCTACCGGCTCGGCAACACCTTCCTCGAACTGCTGACGCCAATAGCGGAAAACACGACCGTCGGCCGTCTGCTCGCCAAGCAGGGCGGCGATTGCGGCTACATGGTGATCCTCCAGACCGACCGCATCGACGAGGCCCGCGAGCGTGTCGCCGCCGAGGGCGTCCGCGTGGTCGACCGGATCGACCGCAGCGGCGCCGGATTCACCCACCTCCATCCGCGCGACGTGGGCGGGACGCTGCTGTCGATCGACTACATGGATCGCTGGGAGCGGTGGGACTGGGGTGGTCCGCAGTGGCAGACCCATGCCGCGCCCGACGCGCCGATCGTCGCGGCGGAGATGCGCGGGGCCGATCCGGGAGCGATCGCGAGACGCTGGTCGGCGGTGCTCGGCCGCGCGTGCTCGCAGGAGGCGCAAGGGTGGCGTATCGTGCTTGACGAGGGCGAGCTGCGGTTCGGTCCGGCGAGCAATGGGGCTGGCGAAGGATTCGCCAGCTTCACTGTCCGCTCCTCCGAAGCCGACGCGATCCGCCAGCGTGCGGCGGAGCGGGGACGTCTCCAGGCAGACGGCACGCTTCGCATGTGGGGGATGACGGTTCGGCTAGTCGGCGCGGCGGAGGTCGCAGCCGGCCGCGGGAGCAACTGACGATGGATTACACGCAGGTTCGCTACGAGATCGACCGCGCAGTCGCCACGGTGACTCTCAGCCGGCCTGACCGCCTCAACGCCTGGACTCCCGTCATGGCTGCCGAGTTTCGCCACGCGATAGAGCGTGCCCACCGCGACCAGGCCGTCCGCGCGATCGTCGTCACCGGCGAAGGCAAGGGCTTCTGCGCCGGGGTCGACATGGGCGCGCTCGAAGGGATGACCGCGACCGGCGAGAGCGGGCCGCGCGCGTTCGAACCGCTAGACGAGCAGGCCCGCGCCGACTTCCAGCACCCGATGACCTGGCTGCCCACCGTCGGAAAGCCGGTGATCGC
>JBQCFR010000404.1:0-3636 GCA_051958885.1 Tsuneonella sp. | reverse complement strand
GCGCGAGCTCGTCCGGGTCGGTCGCATCGGTCAGATAGGCAGTCATCAGCGGCGTGAAGTCCGCGTCCGCCGGCAACGCCGCCACGATGCGCTCGCGGTAGGCGCGCGCTTGCTCGACCGAAACGACCGGCGGCGACAGGTTGGGCATCACGATCGCACGCGCGAACTGGCGAGCGGTATAGGGCGCCACCGCACGCAGCATGTCGCCGTCGCGCAAGTGGACGTGCCAATCGTCGGGGCGGCGGATGGTGAGGCGCGTCATCGCCGCGCCCATTGGCACAGCGCGCCCCGCCTGGACAAGCTCACAGCCGCGGCCGCACCAGCAGCGGCTTGAACACGGTGCGGCTCGGCCGCAGCAGGATCACCAGCACGCCGGCGAACGCGATCGCCGCCCCGACCAGGAGCTGCGCGCCGACGTGATCGCCGGTGATCCACGCGCCGAGCGCGATAGTGAAGATCGGGGTCATCAGCGTCAGCGGCGCGACGAGATTGGCGTCGTGCTTCTGGAGGATGCCGAAATAGACTGTGTGCGCGAAGAGCGAGACCACCAGCGCGGCGAACAGGACGGCAGCGAGCAGCGGCCAGCCGCCTGCCAGCGTCGCGCCGATCTGATCGTGCTCGGTGAGCAGGCTCAGCGGAAACAGACCGATTGTCGACGACAGCCCGGCCCACGCCTGGAAGCGTAGCGGCGCAAGCTCGATCCGCTTGATGTAGACCGAGGCGAGCGCGCCGACGACCGCCGAGGCGCCGATCAGCAGCAGCCCCGCGCTGGCATGCCAGGCGCTCGGGCTGGCGACCGCCACGCCGACGCCCGCGAACGACAGCGCGATACCGATGCCGCGCCGCCAGCGCACCCGCTCGCCGAGGATCAGGATCGCGAACAGGACCGTCAGCGGCGCGCCCGAGAGGTTGATCACCGCCGCGGCCGAAGGCGTCGCGTCGCGCAAACCGGCGAACAGCAGCGCGAACGAGCCGCCGCTGATGCCGAACGCCGTCGCCGCCACGAGCGGCCACCCGGGCGGCAGCGGCAGGATAAAGCGCACCAGCACCAGCGTGACGACCAGCGAACGTAGCGCGGCGTACCACACCGGCGGGCAGTGCAGCGTCTCGACCACCAGGCGCCCGACCACCACGTTGAGCGCCCACATCAGGCACACCGCGATGAGCAGGAGGATCGAGCGCAGCGACACTGCGCCGCGCCTAGCACGCCCGCGCGGGTGCGCCAGCGGTTGATTTCGCTGCCGCAGCCGCCACCTTGCGCAGCGATGACCGCCACTCGCCTGTTCGACCGCGCGCTCGTGCGTCTCTCTCCGCTAGCCGAAGGCGAGGACGTCGCCGGCTTCCTCCAGGGCCTCGTCACCAACGACGTCACCGGCGCGCTGCCGGTGTGGGCGGGCCTGCTCTCGCCGCAAGGCAAGACACTGTTCGATTTCATCGTCTGGCCCGCCGACGACGGGCTGCTGCTCGATTGCGAGGCAGCGGCTGCGGACGAACTGGTGAAGCGCCTGTCGCTCTACCGACTGCGCCGGCAGATCGGCATCGCGCGCGATGAAACCATGGGGGTACACTGGGCGAACCATCTCGGCGACGGCGGCGCGTCCGATCCGCGCCTCGGCGACCTCGGCGAGCGTTGGCTTGCCCCGGAATCGGGTGACGACGAGTCCGCCGACGCCGCCTGGCGCGCGCACCGGCTGGCGCTCGGGGTGCCCGAGGGCCGCGCCGAGCTGGGCGATGTGCTGTGGCTCGAAACCAATGCCGCGGAACTCCATGGCGTGTCGTTCACCAAGGGCTGCTACGTCGGCCAGGAGAACACCGCGCGGATGAACTGGCGGCAGAAGGTCAACCGCCGTCTGGTCGTGGTGCCGTTCGAGAGCTCCGACGAGAAGCGGCGCAAGGCGGCCTATCCAGAGCTTGGCCTCGCCGTAGATCACCTGCGCATCGAAGACATCGCGCCCGAATGGACGCCCGGCTGGATGCGGCTGGAGAGCGAAATTTAAGTTGCGTGGGCGCTCGAACGGCCAAGACCCTTCGAGATACTCGGACTTCGTCCTCGCTCCTCAGGGCGAACGGAAATTGGAATTATCTCAAATTCTCCGTTCGTCCTGAGGAGGGTTGAAGCCGCAGGCTGAAACCCGTCTCGAAGGACTGGAATGCTGACCGAGGGCGAAAGAACCTACGCCTCGACCCCGCGCTGGAAGGAATCGTTGAGCAGCATCTCGGCCTGATCGCGTCCGGCGCTGCGCGGCAGGCCGAGCGAGTTCGTCAGCGGCCCGCCCATCAGCGCGTCGCCGAGCGCCATCAGCACCAGCGTCAGCGTGTTCGCATGGAGGTTCGATGCGCTACCGAAGTGCGAGGCTTCCTCGGGCGCGATCTCGTCGACCAGTTCGTGAATCGTCTCGACGATCGGATCGAGCGCGTCTTCGTTGCCGGTCAGCAGCATCCAGCTCGCCAGCGCGCCGGCGCCTTCCTTGTCGAACGCGTCGAACGTGAGGTCGACCACCTCGCGCGGACTCCCCAGCCCCGCCCTGCTGGCGCGGACGGCTTCCTTGATCGTTTCGCAGACGGCCTCGGCCAGATGTTGTGCGAGCGCCTTCTGCAGGCCCGAAGCTGACCCGAAATGGTGCAGAAGATTGGCGTGAGTGCGCCCGATTCGTCCGCCGACCGCCTTTAACGTCACCGCCTGCGGCCCCGCTTCGATAAGTAATGCCCGCGCCGCCTCAAGTGCAGCGGTGCGCGATTCTTCGGGGGACAGGCGCTTGCGGGTTGCCATCGATCGGTGTGCCTAATAAAACGTAAACGTGAGCGAGCGGGATGTCATCGACCTAGAGCGCACGGTTGCGCGGGACAACCCGGCGACCGCGTTTGCCAGCGCGACGCCGGCCAAGCACGCGCTGATCGTGCGCGACGAGCGCTTCTGCCGCGGGCACAAGCCGGCGCGCTGGTGGCACTCGAACGATCCCGTCGCGACTGCGTGGTACAACTCGGTCAGCGCCAGCCTGCCGCGGGGCGAGGCGTTCTTCATCGACACGCTCAAGCGCTTCCGCGACGACCTGCCGCCGCGCCTCGCATCCGAAGTGCGCGCATTCGTGCGGCAGGAAATCAACCACACGCGCGAGCACATTGCGTTCAACCGCATGACCCAGGCGCACGGGTACGACGTCGAATCGATCGACAAGGGCATCGACGAGATGCTCTCGCTCGCCGCGGATGCGCCGGTCGAGGTCAATCTCGCGATCACCGTCGCGCTCGAACATTTCGCGGCCGAGATCAGCCACCAGCTCGTCAGCAACCCGGTCTACATGCGCGGCGCCGATCCCGAAGTGGTCGACATGTGGCGCTGGCACAACATCGAGGAAATCGAGCACAAGGGCTTGGTGTTCGACGTGTGGACTTACGCCACCCGCAACTGGACGCCGTGGCGGCGCTACTCGGTCAGGACGGTCGTGGCGCTAAAGATCACCCGCAAGTACTTCGGCAACCGCATCCGCGACGCGCTCGGCCTGCTGGCGCAGGACGGGATCACCGGCCGGCGCGCCAAGTGGCTGCTCTACAAGCACCTGTGGCTGAGCCCGGGAATGATGCGGCGGATGTTCTTCGACTGGGCGCGCATTCTCCTCCCGGGCTTCCATCCCTGGG
>JBQCFR010000403.1:0-4352 GCA_051958885.1 Tsuneonella sp. | reverse complement strand
GAGCTGTCGGTGCGTTCGGCGAACTGCCTCAAGAACGACAACATCATCTACATCGGCGACCTGGTCCAGAAGACCGAGGCCGAGATGCTCCGCACGCCGAACTTCGGCCGCAAGAGCCTCAACGAGATCAAGGAAGTCCTGAGCTCGATGGGCCTGCGCCTCGGCATGGACATCCCCGGCTGGCCGCCCGAGAACATCGAGGAAATGGCCAAGAAGCTCGAACAGGAGCTGCTGGGCTAATCCCCCCCGTTCCGGGGAGGATCATACGGGCAAACGGTTGGCCCTCAACTCGACCTGCTACGGGCTACCTGAAACGGGCCCATAACGAACGAAAGGACATGAAATGCGTCACGGACATTCTGGCCGCAAGCTGCAGCGCACGAGCGGCCACCGCGCCGCGCTGCTGCGCAACCTCGCGGCGGCGCTCGTCAAGCACGAGCAGATCCTCACCACCACCGCCAAGGCGAAGGAGCTGCGCCCCTACGTCGAGAAGCTGATCACGCTGGCCAAGCGTGGCGGCCTCTCCAATCGCCGTCTGGCGATGAGCCGCCTCGGTGACGAGACCCAGCTCAAGAAGCTGTTCGACGTGCTCGCCGAGCGTTACGCGGGCCGAGAGGGTGGCTACACCCGCATCATCAAGGCCGGCATTCGCCAGAGCGACGCCGCGCCGATCGCGATCATCGAACTGGTCGACCGCGACGTCGACGCCAAGGGCCAGGACTCGGGCCCGGTGATGAACGCGGACGAGGACGAGTACGAAGCGGCGTAAGCCGCGCCGCCGGCGACTACCGAAGGGCCGCGGGGGAGACCTCGCGGCCCTTTGCGCGTCGATGGTCGAGGCAATTTGCATTGCGGCGCGAGCCGGTTACAAGCGCAACCGGATAGTCATCCTCGAAGGGTCGCCCATTCATGTCGTTGTCCCGCCTCGCGCTCGCCGCAGCGCTTGCTGCCACTGTCAGCCTGCCCCTATCGGCGCAGGACATGAGCGCGCCCCAATATCCCGAGACCCGCCGCGGCGACGTCGTCGAAGAGCAGTTCGGCGAAAAGATCGCCGATCCCTACCGCTGGCTCGAGAACGACGTCCGCACGGATCCCGAAGTCGCCGCGTGGGTCGCGGCCGAGAACAAGGTGACCGAGGCTTACCTCGCCAAGCTGCCTGGTCGCCAATGGTTCAAGGACACGATGACCCGGCTCTACGACTACGAGCGCTTCGGCGCACCCGAGCTCAAGGGTGGCCGGCTGTTCTACGGCCACAACAGCGGCCTGCAGAACCAGTCGGTGCTGATGGTCGCCGATGCCGACGGCGGCAACGCGCGCGTGCTGATCGATCCCAACGGCTGGGCCAAGGACAGCGCCACCGCGCTCGGCGAAACCGCCGTGTCGGACGACGGCAAGACGCTCGCCTACACGGTGCAGGACGGCGGCACCGACTGGCGAACGCGCAAGTTCCTCTCGGTAGATGGGACGCGCGAATACCCCGAAGTGCTCCAGTGGGTGAAGTTCTCCGGCCTCGCCTGGGCCGACAACGACGGCGTGGTCTATTCGCGCTTTCCGGAGCCGGAGAAGGGCGAGACCTACCAGGCGGTCAGCAGCAACCAGAGCCTCTGGTACCACAAGCTCGGCACCCCGCAGTCGGCCGACGTGCGGATCGATGCGACGCCGGACAACCCGCGGCTCTACCATACAGCGACGGTGACGAGCGACGGCAAGTGGCTGGTTGAATCGATTTCGACCGGTAGCGAGAAGGGCAACGGCGTTACCGTCGCGCGCGTGGCCGACGGCAAGACGTGGAACCTGCGCCCGATCGTCACCAGCCTTTCCGACGTATGGAGCCTGATCGACGGGATCGGCGACCAGTTGTGGTTCGTCACCAGCAAGGACGCCCCGCTCAAGAAGATCGTGCGGGTCGATCTCTCGGGCGATGCGCCGGTGTTCTCCGATGCCGTGGCGCAGGCCGACGTGAACCTGGAGGACGCCGCGCTGGTGGGTGAGCGGATCGTCGCCAGCTACTACCGCGACGTGAAGGCCGAAGCGAAGCTGTTCGACTTGCAGGGCAAGGCCGCCGGCAAGCTCGACCTGCCGGGCATCGGCAGCGTCGGCGCGATCACCGGGAAACCGGGTAACCCCGTCGGCTACTTCTCGTTCTCAGGCTTCACGCAGCCCAGCACCGTCTACCGGTTCGATTCGGCGAGCGGGGCGATGACTGCGTGGAATAAACCGAAGCTCACCTTCGATCCCGCGCAGTTAGAGACCCGGCAGGTGTTCTAACCTTCGAAGGACGGGACCAAGATCCCGATGTTCATCGTCGCCAAGAAGGGCACTGCGGGTCCGCGTCCGACGCTGCTCTATGGCTACGGCGGGTTCAACGTGCCGATGTGGCCGAGCTTCTCGCCGAGCCGGCTCGCGTGGATGGAAGCCGGCGGCGTGTTTGCGCTGGCGAACATCCGCGGCGGGGGCGAGTACGGCGAAGCGTGGCACCTTGCCGGCAAGGGCCCGACCAAGCAGAACGTGTTCGACGATTTCATCGCCGCGGGCGAGTACCTGAAGGCAAGGGGCGTCACCTCGCCGCATGGCCTCGCGATCCAGGGCGGCTCGAACGGCGGGCTGCTCGTCGGCGCGGTGGTCAACCAGCGGCCGGACCTGATCGACGCCGCCAACGCGGCGGTGGGCGTGATGGACATGCTGCGCTTCGACCGCTTCACCGCCGGGCGCGAATGGGTGTTCGACTACGGCTATCCGGAGAAGCAGGCCGACTGGAAGCTGCTGCGCGCCTATTCGCCCTACCACAACATCCGCTCGGGCGTGGACTACCCGGCGGTGATCGTGACCACCGCGGATACCGACGACCGCGTGGTGCCGGGGCACAGCTTCAAGTACGCCGCCGCGCTCCAGGCGGCGCAGGTGGGCTCCAAGCCGCACTTGATCCGCATCGAGACGCGCGCCGGCCACGGCAGCGGCAAGCCCACCGACAAGGCGATCGAGGAAAGCGCCGACGTGCTTTCGTTTCTCGCGCAGTGGACCGGCCTGACCGTTCAGGAAAGCAAGTGATTGCCTGAACATTCGCTGTCGCCAAAGTTCAGGCTCACCTCAGTGCGGGCGCGGTAGAACAGCCTCGTAACCCGGGACATCCCCGTTCCGGCGCAGCGAGGAAACGACCATGAAGACCATCTCCAAGGGCCTTGCCAAAGGAGCGATCGCCACTGTCGCCGCCGGCGCGATGGCGATGGCCTCCGCCACTCCGGCAATGGCGCGTGACCACCGCGACCACGGCGGCATCTCCGCCGGCGACGTGATCGCCGGGGCGCTCGTGATCGGCGGCATCGCCGCGGTCGCCGGCGCGATCGGCAACGATCGCGGCTACAGCGGCACCTACGGCGGCCCGTACTACGGCGACAACTATCGCTACGACAACCGCTACTACAACAACGGCTACAACGGTTACGGCGACCCGCGCACGGCGGTCGAGCAGTGCGTCAACGCCGCCACCCGGGGCGCCAACCGCTACGGCTACGGCCGCGGCGCACGGGTGACCGACATCCGCGACGTCGACGCCAAGCGGGACGGATACCGCGTCAAGGGGACGATCATCGTGAACGAGCGCAACGGCGGGTGGGGCCGCGACTACGGCTATCGTTACAGCGGCCGCAACTACGACTCGGGCCGGTTTACCTGCGACGTGCGCTACGGCCGCGTCGTCGGCCTTGACTACAGCGGCATTCGCGGCCTGTAAGTCACCGCGATAGCGCGACAATCCACCACTGAGCGGTTCAGGCCTTCGAAAGCCTGGACCGCTTATTTTTTGCCTAACGCCGGGGTATTGTGCCACCGGAATCGGTGAAGGGTTCGGCCCATGTCCAAGTTCTCGCGTATCTCGGGCGGCGCCGCGCTGCTCGCTGCCGCCACGATGGCGGCTACTCCGGCCGCCGCCGCCAGCCTCGAAGCGCAGACTGCGCGCAGCAGCATTCCGGTTGCCGCGGCGTGGGACAGCAATGCCCAGAACGCCGACCAGTACCGCCGATACCGCTATCGGCATCACGACGGGATCGACGGCGGCGACGTGCTCGCGGGCGTGCTGATCCTCGGCGGCATCGCGGCGGTCGCGAGCGCGGCGAGCAACGCCTCGCGCAACCGCACCTACCGCTATCCCGACACCTACCCGAACCCCGATTACCGCACGCGGCCGTACGAGTACCGTCCCTATCGCGGCGACTCGCGCTATCTCGACTCGAACGGCATCAACCGCGCGGTCGATTCCTGCGTGCGCGAGATCGAGCGCGACCGCCGCGTCGGCAGCGTCGATTCGGTCGACCGGCTGAGCGACGGCTGGCGCGTGACCGGCTCGGTCGCGGGCG
>JBQCFR010000402.1:0-3520 GCA_051958885.1 Tsuneonella sp. | reverse complement strand
CGGCGCAGTTCGGGCTCAACCTGATCCCGCACACCGCGGAAGTGACCACGCTCGGCGCGCTGCGGCAGGGGGACGAGGTCAACCTCGAGATCGACACCGTCGCGCGCTATCTCCAGCGGCTCGAGAGCCTGCGCGCGTCTTAGCCTGAGCTATTCCTCGCCGCGCTCGGCGGCGCGCTCGGCCAGCCGCTTCCTGTATTCGGCATCCTCTCGCACCCGGCGGCGGCGATAGGTCCGCTCGGCGCTGTGATGCCGGCGATAGGCGACGAGCGCGGCCAACGCCGCCAGCAGGACGAACAGCAGCAAATAGCCGAAGATGTGGCGTTCCAAAAGGTCAGGCTCCTGCTTGGCCTGCGGGTCTGCAAACCGGCGCAGCGTTCGGGCTCGCCCGGCGCCTAGCAGCCAAGCGGGCCACCGACCAGCGCTGCCGGCCGGGACGGTTTCCTACTTGGCCGAACTGTGTCTAACCTGAACGATGCCCCATTCGCATTCGCCAGCGCGCGCCGTGCACAGGCCGTCTCGGCCTCCGGTGGGCGCCTCGCGAGCTGGCCCGAAAGCCACATCGTCACGCAGGCGAAGTGGCCGGTTCCCCTCGGCGGAGCACTTCCGGTCGCTCGCGGTTAAAGCTCCGCTTTGCGTGACACGCAGAGCGGTCCTGCGGCGAAACCGGCGCGGTCGATCTCGAACACCACGTGCTCGGCCGGGCCGCTGGCCATGGTCCGAATCTCGCGCATCCCGGTCAGCCGCCCGCCGATCTTGGTCATGGCCTTGCGCGAGATCGTGTTGTCGGCCCCGACGATGAACCGCACCCGCTCCACCGACGCCAGCGCGTGCGCGAGCATCAGCCGCTTCATCTCGGCATTGTACGATCCGCCCCAGTAGCTGCGCGCGAGGAAGGTCCAACCGATCTCGACCGAGCCGCCGTCTTCGGGCTGGTGGTTCTGGAAGCGCGAGGAGCCGGCGATCTCGCCGGAAGCCTTGTCGATCACCGCCAGCGCCCCGCCGTTCGACAGCGCGTCCTCGAAAAAGGCCCGGAACACCGGCTCCCGCCAGCGGTCATGCGCCGGATGAACCGCCCAGATCTGCTGATCGGACGCCGCCGCGTAAAGCGCGTCCCAGTCCCCTTCGCGTAGCGGACGCAGCAGCAGCCGCTCGCCTTCCAGGACCGGCTGGCGGTTCATCTATCCGGCGACTTCGGCCAGCGCGACGACGAACTTGTCGATATTGCCTTGCGTCAGCCCGGCGACGTTGATCCGCCCCGAACCGGCCATGTACACGCCGTGATCGTCGCGCAGCCGCTGGATCTGCTCCTTCGAAAGGGCGAGCACCGAGAACAGCCCGTTCTGGATGCCGACCGGCGCGAGGTCGACGCTGCCCACCCGGCCCGCGGCGGCGAGCCGCGCGCGCACCTGGCGCATGCGCTCTCGCATCTGGTCGAGCTCGTCCTGCCACTGCGCGGTGAGGGCGGGATCGGCCAGCACCAGCCGCACCGCCGCAGCGCCGTGATCGGGCGGCATCGACCACGTCGCGCGCGCCAGCGCGGCGGCATTGGACATTATCGCATCGAGCTGCCCCGGGTCGCGCGCCAAGACGTAAAACGCGCCAACGCGGTCGCGGTAGAGCCCGAAGTTCTTGTCGCAGCTGTAGGCGATCAGCGCCTCGGGCACCTCGGCGAGCACCTTGCGCGTGCCGGCGGCGTCCTCGTCCATTCCTTGGCCGAGACCCTGGTAGGCGAGGTCGATGATCGGCAGCGCCTTGCCTGCGGCCAGCGCGGCAGCAATCGCGTCCCACTCCTCTGGCGCGTAGTCGATCCCCGTCGGGTTATGGCAGCAGCCATGGAGCAGCACCGCGTCGCCTTCGCGCGCATCGCCGATCGCGGCGAGCACCGCCTCGAGGTTCGCGGTGCCATCGGGGCAGGCGTGCGCGAATGGCACGAGCTCGAGGCCGAGGTCGGCGAGGATCTGCGCGTGGTTGGGCCAGCTCGGCGTGCCCATCCACACCCGCTCCACCCCGGCCGCCTTGGCGAGCGCAAGCGCCAGCCGCACCGCGCCTGTGCCGCCGGGCGTCTGCATGCCCTGCACCCGCCCGCCCATCGTCGCATCGTCGCCGAACACGTAAGGCATCAGCGCCTCGACGAAGCCCATGTCGCCTTCGGGGCCCAGATAGGATTTGGAGTCCTGGCTCTCCGCCAGCTTGCGTTCGGCGGCCTTGATCGCGCCGAACACCGGCGTGTCGCCCTGCCCGGTGCGATAGACCCCGACGCCGAGGTCGATCTTGTCGGGCCGCGCGTCGGCGCCGTGGAGCTTGATCAGCGCGAGCAGCGCGTCGGGCGATTGGGGGGCAAGGCGTTCGAGCATGGCGCGCGCCTTACCGCCCTCAGCCGAAGGGCCGCAACGGGAAATCCCGCGCGGCCCCTCTCGCTGGCGCTGCTTTTTATTGTGCGACTAGAAGGGCAGCCAGCGCTGCTTCTTGGAAAACTTCATGTAGCCCGCGTTGACGCCCAGCCGCAGCCCGGCGCCCACGCGGATCGGGATCAGGACAATATTGCCCTTGCGCAGGTAGCTCGCCGTGAGCCCGCCTATGACGTAGGCGTTGCCTTCGCCCGCCGGAAAGCGCTCGTAGAGATCCTCGCTGTCGTAGAGGTTGTAGACCAGCACGAAGGTGTTGCCGGCATTCGCGCCGGCATCGAAGCCGATCGACGGGCCCGTCCAGTAGACCGGGCGCTCGCCCTCGACCTTGTGGTGCAGCGTTCCCGAGCCGTAGCGCGCGCCGAGCACGAATGCTCCGCTGGCCTCGCGCCCGACGATGTAGGCATTGGGCTCGCCCTGCTTCTTGAGCAGGTCCTGGATCATCTTGGCGACCCCTTCGGCGCCTTTGCCGAAGACACCCTCGGCCGCGCCGATCAGGTCGTCCTGCTTGTAGGTGTCGCCCTGCACCGCGGCGACTTCGGGGTTGCCCGAGGCTTGCGACGCGGCGGTCGCGGCGTCGCTGCTGGTAACCACCGGCTCGGTCCATTCGGGGGCGACTTCAGCCGGCGCTCCGGCGGGCGGCGTCGCCTGATACGTGACAGACTTGTCGGCGCCGTAGGGGGAGCCGTCGCCCGGCTGCTCGGCCGGCGCGCCCTGCTGCAGGTCGCCGTCGATCGCGGTGTTGGGATCGATCGTCTGAACTTGCGCGGCGAGCGGGCCGGCGGCGAATGCGCCCGCCGCCGCAAGCGCGATCCATGCATGGCGCATGGCCTTGATAATGCTCATGATGGTTACCTTCCCTCCCGCAGCTCGCGGACCTGTCCACGGGCAGGAGAGTCCTTCGCGGGTGAAGCGGCAATGAACCGGCGACGGAGCGAATCGAAAATGCGCCGAAGCGAGTCCGCAAGGCCCCGCGCGAGCCCCTTGCCGCCCCCCGGACCCGCCGCTATAGGGCCCGCTCGCCGCTGCGATCCGGAGACGTGGGTGAGTGGCTGAAACCAACGGTTTGCTAAACCGTCGTACTGGTAAATCCGGTACCGAGGGTTCGAATCC
>JBQCFR010000401.1:0-5697 GCA_051958885.1 Tsuneonella sp. | reverse complement strand
CCCTAGAGTCGGCGACTCCGCGCGCAGTGCGGAACATGGAATACAGGAAATGACGAAGTTGAGCGGATCGGATTCGAAGAGCACTCTCTACTGCAGCTTCTGCGGCAAGTCGCAGCACGAAGTGCGCAAGCTGATCGCGGGCCCGACCGGGTTCATCTGCGACGAGTGCGTCGAGCTGTGCAACGACATCATCCGTGAAGAGACCAAGGCCGGCGTCGCGGGCCGCAAGGAAGGCGACGTGCCCACGCCGCTCGACATCTTCACGACGCTCAACGACTACGTCATCGGGCAGGACCGCGCCAAGCGCGTGCTCTCGGTCGCGGTGCACAACCACTACAAGCGCCTGAAGCACAGCGGCAAGGCGGGCGACGTCGAGCTGGCGAAGTCGAACATCCTGCTCGTCGGCCCGACCGGCTCGGGCAAGACGCTGCTTGCGCAGACGCTCGCGCGCACGTTCGACGTGCCGTTCACGATGGCCGACGCGACCACGCTGACCGAAGCGGGCTATGTCGGCGAGGACGTCGAGAACATCATCTTGAAGCTGCTCCAGGCGAGCGACTACAACGTCGACAAGGCGCAGCAGGGCATCGTCTACATCGACGAGATCGACAAGATCACCCGCAAGGCGGAAAATCCTTCGATCACCCGCGACGTGTCGGGCGAAGGCGTGCAGCAGGCGCTGCTCAAGCTGATGGAGGGCACCACCGCCTCGGTCCCGCCGCAGGGCGGGCGCAAGCATCCGCAGCAGGAATTCCTCCAGGTCGACACGACCAACATCCTGTTCATCTGCGGCGGCGCGTTCGCGGGGCTCGAAAAGATCATCGCCGACCGGCTGCAGAAGCGCTCGATCGGCTTCGGCGCGCACGTCGCCGATCCGGACAAGCGCCGCGTGGGCGAGCTGCTGCAGAAGTGCGAGCCGGAAGACCTGCTCAAGTTCGGGCTGATCCCCGAGTTCGTCGGCCGCCTGCCGGTGATCGCGACGCTCAACGACCTCGATGTAGAGGCGCTGGTGAAGATCCTCAGCGAGCCGAAGAATGCGCTGGTCAAGCAGTACTGCAAGCTGTTCGAGCTGGAAGACGTCGCGCTGACCTTCACCGACGACGCGCTCCAGGCGATCGCGGAGAAGGCGATCCAGCGCAAGACCGGCGCGCGCGGACTGCGCTCGATCGTCGAAGGGCTGCTGCTCGACACGATGTTCGACCTGCCCGATCTCGACGGCGTGTCGGAGAGCGTGGTCGACAAGGACGTCGTCGAAGGCCGCAAGGACCCGGTCCGCGTGGTCGACGGCAAGAAGGCCAAGGAAGCCGCGGCCTGACAGCCACCGCCCGGACGGGTTACACCGTCCGGGCGGGCTCCAGCTCGCAGTCGCCGTGGGTGATCTCCACCTGCACGGTGGAGTGGCCGATCCCGAAGCGGTGATCGAGGTCATGCGCGAGCTCGCGCAGGAATGCATCGCCCGGGTGGCCCGCCGGCATGACGAGGTGCGCGGTGAGCGCGGTCTCGGTGGTGCTCATCGGCCAGATGTGCAGGTCATGCACCGCGCTCACGCCGTCGCAGGCGGCGAGGTGGTCGCGCACTTTCGCCTCGTCGATGCCCTCGGGCACGGCGAGCAGGCCCATCTTCACGCTGTCGCGTAGCAGGCCCCAGGTGCCCCAGGCGATGACCGCGACGATCGCCAGGCTGGTGACCGGGTCGATCCAACGCTTGCCGGTCCACAGGATCAGCGCGCCGGCGATCACCACGCCGACCGACACCAGCGCATCGTAGGCCATGTGAAGAAAGGCGCCGCGGATGTTGATGTCCCCCTTGCGCCCGCGCGCGAACAGCAGCGCGGTCGCGCCGTTCACCGCGATGCCGATCCCGGCGATGACGATCATCGTCATCCCTTCCACCCGCGCCGGCTCCGCAAGCCGCCGCAGCGTCTCGATCAGGATCGCCCCGATGGCGACGAGCAGCAGCCCGCCGTTGGCCAGCGCGGCGAGGATCGTCGAGCTCTTGTACCCCCACGTATAGCGCGCCGTCGGCGGCTTCTTCGCGGCCACCGCCGCGCCCCACGCGAGCAGCAGGCTCATCACGTCGGACAAGTTGTGCCCCGCGTCGGCGACCAGCGCCATCGAGCCCGAGGCGAAGCCGTAGACCGCCTCGATGACGACGAAGCCCATGTTGATGAGCACGCCCACGCCGAACGCCTGGCCGAAGTCCGCCGGTTCGTGCGCATGCCCGTGCCCATGCGAGTGCCCATGCAGATGGTCGTGAGAATGGCCTGCGCCCATTGCGCTAGTCGTAGACGCAGGAATCGAGCCCGTCACGCCGCACGCCCCCGATGCGCGCGGCGATCGCGTTGCCGTGGCGGCGGGTGAAGCCCGAGGGGCTCACCGCCTCGCGCTCCTTGGGCAGCGGCAGCACCGCGGCGATCCGCGCCGCCTCTGTCCGGCTGAGCCGCGCGGCCGAGTGGCGGTAGTAGCGTTCGGCCCCGGCTTCGACGCCGTATGTGCCGATCCCGGTCTCGGCGACGTTGAGATAGACTTCCATGATCCGCCGCTTGCCCCAGATCTTCTCGATCAGCACGGTGAACCACGCCTCAAGCCCTTTGCGGAAATAACCGCCCCCCTGCCCCAGGAAAACGTTCTTCGCGGTCTGCTGGCTGATCGTCGAGCCGCCGCGGATGCGTCCGCCCTGGCGGTTGCGCTTGAACGCCGTCTCGATCGCCTCGCGGTCAAAGCCGTCATGCTGGCAGAACTTGCCGTCCTCCCCGGCGATCGCGGCATCCACCATGTTGCGGTCGATGTCGGCGAGCGGCTCCCAGTCCTTGGTGATGCCGTTGCCGTCGAGCATCATCGTCGCGGTGATCGGCACCGGCACGAACTTGAACAGCAGCACCAGCGCGAGGCTCAGCCCGACGAACCAGAGGAAAGCCTTGGCGACGAACTTGGCGAGGCGCAGCATGGCCTAGGTGAGC
Organism: Tsuneonella sp.; assembly: GCA_051958885.1. Classification (GTDB taxonomy): domain Bacteria; phylum Pseudomonadota; class Alphaproteobacteria; order Sphingomonadales; family Sphingomonadaceae; genus Tsuneonella. The sequence goes on along the minus strand of JBQCFR010000401.1, from coordinate 2,738 downwards.
ACGAAGTCCGCGTGTGCCTTGAGTTCGCGCCGCGCGCCTTTGTGTCCGAGCGTGCAGAGCATGACCTTTACACCCTCCCGACGGACGAACTTGAACGCCGGCACGAAGTCGCTGTCACCGGTCACGACAACGACCGCACGGACGAGATCCCGCAGAGCGAGGCGCGCCATGTCGAGGCCGATCCGAATATCGACGCCCTTCTGGTTGATATCCAAGAGGAAGTCACGGTCTTGCAATGCTCGCGGTTCGGCGGTGATCTGCCTTACCGACTTTGGCTTGAGCTTCCAGCGTTGCGGCGTCAGGCGCGTCTCGCCCATCCGTAGAGCGAAGCCGGGGCGTAGCTCGAGCTGATCGTAGAGGCGCTGAGAGTGCTTGGCGCGCTCAGTCTCGGCGAGCTGATATTGGTCGCCCGACACCGGCCAGATGACCGCCTCTAGCGATGGCGGGGCATCGTAAAAATAGGTTCGCAGCAGTTCGTAGCGCTGCAGTTCGGGATGAGTCTGTATCTCGCTGCAGAGCGCGACCACATCGTTGGCTTCGGCGGGCCGCTGCAATTGCTCCTGTAGCTTCTTCGTGACGAAGCCGCCGTCTAGAAGAATGGCGTATCGCGCCTGGAGCATGAAACGATCGGAGCCAGCCAACCCAAACAGCGCTTTTAGCGTGTCAAAAGGATCGACTGGCTCGCTCGTTTATCTCGTGAAGTGGTCCGGGCTCTCTATGTCCAGATCGTTGAAATGTCAAACTCACCCCAGTGCGGGCAGCGGCGCCGGCAGCAGGCGTTCGGTGGCGATGCGCTGCATCGCCTTCTGCAGTTTCTCGAACGCGCGCACCTCGATCTGGCGGATGCGCTCCCGGCTGACGTCGTAGACCTGGCTCAGTTCCTCGAGCGTCTGCGGATCGTCGGTCAGCCGGCGCTCGGTGAGGATGTGCTTCTCCCGGTCGTTGAGGCTGTCCATCGCTTCCACCAGCATCTCGTGCCGGACGTGCGCTTCCTCGGCCTCGGCCGTCGTCTCGTCCTGCAGCGGACGGTCGTCGGTGAGCCAGTCCTGCCACTCGCCCGAGCCTTCCTCGCCGCCGCGCATGGCGACGTTGAGCGACCCGTCGCCGCCCATCATCATGCGCCGGTTCATGTTGATCACTTCCTGCTCGGGCACGCCGAGGTCGGTCGCGATCTTGGTTACGTCGTCGGGATGGAGGTCCGAATCCTCGTAGGCCTCGAGCTCCTTCTTCATCCGCCGCAGGTTGAAGAACAGCTTTTTCTGCGCCGCGGTGGTGCCCATCTTCACGAGGGACCACGAGCGGAGGATGAATTCCTGGATCGAGGCCTTGATCCACCACATCGCGTAAGTCGCGAGGCGGAATCCGCGGTCGGGCTCGAACTTCTTGACGCCTTGCATCAGGCCGACATTGCCTTCGGAAATGAGGTCGCTCACCGGCAGGCCGTAGCCGCGGTAGCCCATGGCGATCTTCGCCACGAGCCGCAGGTGGCTGGTGACGAGCTGGGCAGCCGCTTCGCTGTCCTCGTGCTCCTGGAAACGCTTGGCGAGCATGTATTCCTGCTCGGGCGTCAAGATGGGGAATTTCTTGATCTCGGCAAGATAGCGGTTGAGGCTTTGCTCACCGCCCAGCGCCGGGATCGACAATGACTTGGAATTGCTCACTTAAACCCTGACCTTTCTTGCGCCGCCCTCGTTATCGGGACCCCTGCTGGGCATCCGTCGGATGGGGCACGCTCCACTGTATATAGGGATAGCACTCCTCTCGGGGGAGTGCTTTTCATCGATTTCAATGTGCGGTTCGGTCGATAAGTTCCGCCATATCGGCGGGCAGCTCCGCCTGAAAGACGAGCGCCTGACCGGTGACCGGATGGACGAAACCGAGGCTCGCGGCATGCAGCGCCTGACGGCGGAATCCGAGTTCCTTGAGCAGCGGGCGCAGCGCCTTGGGATCGCGTCCATAGACAGGGTCACCCACTAGCGCATGACCGATTGACGCAAGGTGAACCCGCACCTGGTGCGTCCGCCCGGTCTCCAGCCGGCACTCGATCAGCGCGCAATCGTGCAGCGGGCGGAGCGTCCGGTAGTGCGTGTCCGCGTGCTTGCCGCGAGTGGCGGTGTCGGCCAGCGGCGCCATCTTCTTGCGGTTGGTATTCGACCGTCCGATCCGCCCGCTGATCGTCCCTTCGGCCGGTCGCGGGTGTCCGGCGCAGACCGCGAGATAGGTGCGCGCGATCGAGTGATCGGCGAACTGCTTCGCGAGCCCCTCGTGCGCGGCGTCGCTCTTGGCGACCACGAGAAGGCCAGAGGTGTCCTTGTCGATCCGGTGGACGATCCCCGGCCGCGCGACGCCGCCGATCCCGGAAAGCGCGCCCGAGCAGTGATGGAGCAGCGCGTTGACCAGCGTCCCATCCGGATTGCCCGCGGCCGGGTGAACCACCATGCCCGGCGGCTTGTTGATCACGAGCAGGTGCGCGTCCTCGAACACCACCTCGAGCGGGATCGCCTGCGCCGGCGTATCGAGCGGAGCCGGCGGCGGCAGACGCACCACATAAGCCTCGTCGCCCGCGACCCTGGCCGACCCGCTGGCGGCAACCGTCCCGGCTATCGTCACCGCGCCTTCGCCGATCAGCGCCTTGACCCGCTCGCGCGAAAGGCCGGAAGCTTCAGCCAACGCCTTGTCGAGACGTTGGCCGCCCGCGAGCGTTCCGGTGATGATTTGACCGCCCCCCACATCTCCTA
>JBQCFR010000400.1:0-4818 GCA_051958885.1 Tsuneonella sp. | reverse complement strand
CGCCGTGCCCGGCTCGGCCGAGACCGTGGCGGCCGACAGCGAGCTGCAGGAACTGATCGGCGCGGCATATCGCGAGGCCAAGCGCGACGACGCCGGCTTCGCCAGGCTGCAGCAAGTCGGCCAGATCGCCGGCAACCGTTCGAGCTTCGACGTGCGCAACTACGGCTTCAAGAGCCTGTCCGAGATGTTCCGCTCGCTGCCCAACTTCAAGATCGAGCAGCGCGAAGGCGGGCAGCTGTGGGTCAAGCGCCTGCGCTGAAACGAGAAAGGGCGCGGACCTTGGAAAGGTCCGCGCCGCTGCGTGGTGGCCGATGAAGTGACGCTTACTGCGTCTTCTGCCCGGCGTAGATACCCCACAGGCGGGCGATCGCCTGCCGCGCACCTTCGACCTTGGCGAACGTCGCTTGCGCCTCGGCAGTCTTGCCCTCGCCCAGCTGGGCGATGCCCAAGCGGGTGAGGATTCGCGCGGTGTCGGCGCCCGGCTTGGCGAGCGCGGCGGTGTAGTACTTGTCCGCCTTCGCGTAGTCGTTGTAGCTCAGGAACGCATCGCCCGCCGCCGCCACCGTCGTGGCGTTCGCGCTTGACGCGCTGGCGTCGCGCTCGAGACCCGGCAGGTCGGACTTGTCGGCGGCCAGGCGCGAGGTGACGACACCGCGAACTTCACCGACGAACGGATCGTTGGCCTTGAGCATTCCCGCGGCAATCCCGGCGTCGACGATCCGGTTCACCTCGCCTGGCAAGCGCCGAGCGTCAGCCGAGTTGATGTAATCGACATAGTCGCGCTGGCTGCGCAGCGAGCCCGTCGCCGACGCGAGCCGCATCAGGTCGAGCAGGTCCTGCCCATCGTAGTCGTTGAGATTGCGCTGGACAGCGATCGCATCGCCCCAAGTGTCCTTCGAGGGGTAATACTGCGCGAGCATCCCGGCGTACTTCGCGGATTCGGGCGCCAGCTTCGCCTGGTAGGCCATCGCCAGACCGCGTTTGATCCACGCTTCAGGCACGGTCTGCCCAGCGGCGACCTTGGCCGCGATTGCCTTGTCGAGCACCGAGATGCCGCCGGCGGCCTGGTTCTGCGCGAAGTAGGTTTCGGCGAGCAGCGTCTGCGGATCGTTCTCGGCGTACCCGGCATTGATCGCCGCGGTGATGTAGTCGCGGCTGCCGGCGTAGTCCTTGTCGTTGTAGGCGAGCTGGCCGGCGAGGAAGTTGTACTTGCCGACATCGGCTGCGGGAACGCGGCCGCTGTCGATCATCATCTTGACGCCCTGCCGCTCGAGCGCGGTGTCCTGCGCCTTGACGCCGAGCGAATAGGTGATCTGGCCGGTGGCGAACTTGTCATCCGCCGTGGAAGCGGCCGCCTGGACCGCCGGCAGCTCGGCCTTGAGCGCGGCAGCGTCGGCCCCCTGGGCATTGAACTTGGCGGCGAACGGCTGGTAGGCGGCGATGAAGGCTTTCGAGAAATCCTTCTTGGCCGCCGGCTGCTCCTTCTCCTTCGCGCTCGCCGGCGCCGCCGCGGCGGTGAGGCCGAGGGCGGTGGTCGAGGCCAGGGCAACGGCAAGCGCAAGCTTGCGAGTCAATAGGGTCATGTGAGTGGTCTCCCAACGTGGAACTGACCGGCTCGCAAGCGGCCGGGAAATGCTGGCGCAGGCTAGTGCCGCGTTGCGGCCCGCATTGCAATTCGTTGTAGTGGCCGCGTGCTGAACGCGTTTTGAACGCGCGGCTCAGGACGGCGTCAGCTAAACCCGCCCGTAGCGTCCGGAAAATCGGTGGAAAACGGACGCGGCGATACCTACCTGCCAGGGGCCAAGGTGGCGCTCGGCGCCGCAGTCCCCTAGGCTTTCCCCTCCCCTTTCCCCGCGTCCGATCCAAGCAGAACAGAACCGAACCTTGAGCGACAATATCGATACCCTGAACCCGCCTTCCGCGCCGGACGAATTCGCCCGGGTCGACATCGTCGACGAGATGAAGACGAGCTATCTCGATTACGCGATGAGCGTGATCGTCAGCCGCGCGCTGCCCGATGTGCGCGACGGCCTCAAACCGGTGCACCGGCGCATCCTGTTCGCCAGTCAGGAAGGCGGCTTCGTCGCCGGCCGGCCCTACCGCAAGAGCGCGAAGATCGTCGGCGACGTGATGGGCAACTATCACCCGCATGGCGACAGCGCGATCTACGACGCGCTCGCGCGGATGACGCAGAGCTGGTCGATGCGCGTGCCGCTGGTCGACGGCCAAGGCAACTTCGGATCGATGGACCCGGATCCGCCGGCGAGCATGCGTTACACCGAGGCGCGGCTGGCCCGCGTCGCCAACAGCCTGCTCGAGGACCTCGACAAGGACACCGTCGATTTCGCCGACAACTACGACGGTTCGCGGCGCGAGCCGACGGTGCTGCCGGCGCGCTTTCCCAACCTGCTGGTCAACGGCGCCGGCGGCATCGCGGTCGGCATGGCGACCAATATCCCGCCGCACAATCTCGGCGAGGTGATCGACGGCTGCCTCGCATTCATCGACAACCCCGGCATCACGACCGAGGAACTGTTCGAGATCATCCCCGGTCCGGACTTCCCGACCGCTCCGCTGATCCTGGGCCAGTCGGGCGCGCGCGCGGCCTACACCACCGGGCGCGGCTCGATCCTCCAGCGCTGCCGGCACGAGATCGAGACCGGGCGCGGCGACCGGCAGTCGATCGTGCTCACCAGCATCCCCTACCAGGTCGGCAAGTCGGGACTGGTCGAGAAGATCGCCGAGGCCGCCAAGGACAAGCGGATCGAGGGCGTTTCGGACATCCGCGACGAAAGCTCGCGCGAGGGCATGCGCGTGGTCGTGGACTTGAAGCGCGACGCCACGCCCGAAGTCGTGCTCAACCAGCTGTGGCGGCACACCCCGGCGCAATCGAGCTTCCCGGCGAACATGCTGGCGATCCGCGGCGGGCGCCCGGAAACGCTGACCCTGCGCGACATCATCCAGTCGTTCATCGCCTTCCGCGAACAGGTCATCACGCGGCGCACCAAGTTCGAGCTGAACAAGGCGCGCGACCGGGCGCACATCTTGCTCGGGCTGGTAGTCGCGGTGTCGAACCTCGACGAGGTGGTGGTGATGATCCGCGGCTCGGGCAATCCGGCCGAGGCCCGCGCGCGGCTGCTCGCCAAGGAATGGCCGATCGGCGACATCGCGCAGTACATCCGCCTGGTCGAGGCGATCGAGCCCGACGCGGAACAGGCCGGCGGCACCTACCGGCTATCCGAACGACAGGTGAAAGCGATCCTCGATCTTCGCCTCCACCGGCTGACGGCGCTCGGCCGCGACGAGATCGGCGGCGAGCTGCAGGAGCTCGCGACTGCGATCGCCGAATTCCTCTCGATCCTGGCCGACCGGCGCAAGCTCTACGAGGTCATGCGCGCCGAGCTCCAGGACATCCGCAACACTTACGCGACGCCCCGCATGAGCGAGATTGCCCCTGCGTGGGACGGGCTCGAGGACGAAGACCTGATCGAGCGCGACGAGATGGTCGTGACGGTCACGCTCGACGGTTATATCAAGCGCACCCCGCTCTCGACCTTCCGCGCCCAGCACCGCGGCGGCAAGGGCCGCGCGGGGATGGCGACAAAGCAGGAAGACGCGGTGTCGAACATGTTCGTCACCAGCACGCACAACCCGGTGCTGTTCTTCTCCACCGCGGGGAAGGTCTATCGCCTCAAAGTCTGGCGGCTCCCCGAAGGCGGGCCGGCGACCCGCGGACGACCGATCGTCAATCTGCTTCCGGCGCTCGACGACGGCGAGGCGATCGCCGCGGTTCTGCCGCTGCCGGAGGACGAGGGCACCTGGGGCGCGCTCAATCTCGTGTTCGCCACCGCACAGGGCGGCGTGCGGCGCAACTCGATGGACGCGTTCGCGAACATCCCCTCGAACGGCAAATACGCGATGAAGTTCGAAGACGGCAGCGCAGACCGCCTAATCGGAGTCGCGCTGCTGGAGCCCGGCGATGACGTGCTGCTCGCCACGCGCGACGGCAAGGCGATCCGCTTCGATGCCGAAGAAGTGCGCGAATTCGTCAGCCGGACCAGCACCGGCGTGCGCGGCATGCGGCTGCGCAGCGGCGACGAGGTGGTCTCGCTCTCGATCCTGCGCAAGGGCGGGATGCGCGACCAGGACGAACGCGAGGATTACCTGCGCCACGCGCCGTGGAAGGCGGAGAAAGACAGCGACCCCGCGATGACGGCGGAGCGGCACGAGGAGCTGGCGCAGCGCGAGCAATTCATCCTCACGGTATGCGCCAACGGCTACGGCAAGCTCTCCTCCGCATACGAATATCGCCGCACCGGCCGCGGCGGCCAGGGCATCACCAACATCGACAACATCGGCCGCAACGGTCCGGTGGTGGCGAGCTTCCCGGCCACCCGCGCGGACCAGCTGATGCTGGTGACCGATCAGGCCAAGCTGATCCGCCTGCCGCTCGAGAGCTTGCGCGTGATCGGGCGCGGGTCTGCCGGCGTGCGGCTGTTCAACGTCGCCGACGAGGAACACGTGGTCAGCGCCGTGCGGCTGGACGAGCAGGAAGAGCCTGAGAACGCCGCCGAACAGGCCGTCGCCGAAGAGATCGGACACGGCTTGGCCGAACCGACGCCGATCGAGGATCAGCCGGTGCGCGATCAGGACATCGGTGAAGAGGGCGAGGAGCCATGAGCGAGCAGCCGACCGTCGCTTACAAGGTCCTGACGGCAGACCAGCTCGAGGTGCTCGAGAGCGAAGCCATTTTCGCGGGTGCGCCCGTCGATCTGGCCGACGGATACATCCATCTCTCGACTTCGAGCCAACTGGACG
>JBQCFR010000399.1:0-24786 GCA_051958885.1 Tsuneonella sp. | reverse complement strand
ACCTCGACCAACATGTACATCCCTCTGGGCGCGCCGGTGCGCTGGTCGCTGGTGCGCGGCAATATCGATGGGTTCACCGAAAACCGCTGGAGCCTCCATCCCTTGTTCCCGCTCTCGCAGCGCCCCACATGAGCCGCCGAGAGGAGCACGGGATGGATCAGCCGAAACGCGCCGAACGAATGGGCTTCGACCTGCCGATCGGGACCGACGCGGTGTCGGTCCGCCGGCGGATCGAGGCGATGGAGAAGCTGCTCGAAAACAGCTTCACCATTCCCGGCGTCAACTACCGCGTGGGGCTCGACGCGGTCGCCGGGCTGGTGCCGGTGGTCGGCGATTTCGTCACCGCGGCGATGGGCGCGTGGATCGTGTGGGAAGCGCGCAATCTCGGGCTGCCCAGGTGGAAGCTCTGGCGCATGGCCGGCAACGTAGCGCTCGACACCGCGGTCGGCGCGATTCCGGTGGTCGGCGACGCGGCCGACTTCCTGTTCCGCTCGAACAGCCGCAACCTGAAGATCATCCGCCGCCACCTCGACAAGCACCACCCGGCGAGCCGCACGATCGAGGGATAGCACTGCTGAAGGTGTCGCGATACGGATGCGAACACAACGAGCGCTACCAGCTTGGCGCTTGCACCATGCTGTCGCTTGTGGTCGGCCGTTTTACGGCAGGTCTCGTTTGTCAGGCGATGGTCGGTCGTTGCTGCAAACGAGCGCTGCTGCATCAGACAACACCGAATCGGGCACAATGCGCGACGTCTTCTCGCTGGTGCCCAGCTGGGTCACTGCCCCCTTGGCATCGTATACATTTAGAACCTCGACCATATAAGTCTCGCTGACACAGTCTAGATTGTACAGTGCCATGCTCGAGTAATAGCTGGACGACCTATTCTTGCTGTCATCAGTCTTAAGCCAGAAACGTGCTGAACGGCTCGATTTGCCGGAGTTTTCTACGTCACGTCCTCTAATGTACACTTTCGAGCCGTCCGATGTCTCCGTGACGTAATACCACTGAGGTATAGACTCCTGTGCAGATTGCGTGGCCACTGGTTCCACTGGGCGTGTCTGGATCGGCGGGGGCGCAGGAGTTTCTGGTTCAGAAAGATCCAAATACTCGAATTCTATTCCTGATTTGTCGCTACCATCTGTTTTGATCCAGAGTATGTCATTCGGTGAGGCCGCGGTTGCGAATATAATAGAACGTTCGGGGAGATTTAGCAATGTCAGGTATCTCCCAACCATTGCATTTGCCATACCGACCTCTTCAAGCCTCCCATTGTTGTCTCGATAGCTCGCGTGGAATCCAATCCGAGCTGTATGCGACATCAGTCTCTTACTGCCGGCCACCCAGATGAGCGCGCATGACGAGGTGCAGATGGTATTGGCGGGCACATAAGTGAGATATCCGGCTATCTGAATTGCGCGGCCAATCTCCAGAGCCTCCGCCAATGCGCCACCAGAGGACTCGAGTGCCACGATTCCGGAGTTCGATTGAAGAGCGATACGCCTAAAACGATCGGCGTCACCCCGCGCTATTTCCCCCTCAATCGTGATGAGGTCGAAGTCCTTCTCATGGTGCAGTTGGATATCCGCAGCATCGAGGCGGTAGCTCGTACATGAGACGGTCAACACTAACCAAAGAGTTCGCGAAAACATTTGCTGCCTTCCGCCCGGGTCGGCCTTTGTCAGTAAGCGAGTTTTCCTTACGGCAACGTTAGCAGCGGGCATACGCCACACATGGCAACTTGAAACCTCACGCCTCCAGCTCGATGTCCCAATAGAGCCAGTCGCGCCAGGTTTCGTGGAGGTAGTTGGGCGGGAAGCGCTTGCCGTGCTGGTGGAGCTGCCAGCTCGTCGGGCGGATCGGGCTGACGAGCTGCATGTGCGCCTGTTGCGGGGTGCGGCCGCCCTTCTTCATGTTGCACGGCGCGCAGGCCGTGGCGATGTTCTCCCACGTCGTGCGCCCGCCGAGCCGGCGCGGGATGACATGGTCGAAGGTCAGGTCTTTCTCGCTGCCGCAGTACTGGCAGGCGAAGCGGTCGCGCAGGAACAGGTTGAAGCGGGTGAAGGCGGGAAACTCGCTCGGGCGAACGTACTGCCGCAGCGCGATCACGCTGGGGATCTTCATGTCGAGCGAGGGCGAGTGCACCTCGCGCTCGTAGCTGGCGACGATGTCCACCCGCTCGAGAAACACCGCCTTGATCGCGGTCTGCCACGGCCACAGGCTCAGCGGATAGTACGACAGCGGGGTGTAGTCGGCGTTGAGCACCAATGCGGGACACGAGGAGAGATGGCGCGCCGGATCGCCGTCCGCGCTGCGGAAGTGTGCTGCCCGCTCCATCAGTTCGGCCTTGAACACGCGGCGTGTTCCTCCCCGATTTCTCGCGTAGGAGCACCTGCGGAATCGCGAGTCAAGCGCGCGCCGGGGGGCGAATCCACATCCTTCGGCAGGTTCGGGACGAGCGGCCGTCACGCCATCATGGCGCCCATCGGCTCGCGCCGCGCTTGTCGAAGCACGCCCGTGCGGCATAGGTGCAACCGGTGATCGTCACCCGCTTCGCCCCCAGTCCCAACGGCCCGCTGCACCTTGGCCATGCCTACTCCGCAATCGTCGCGCACGATCTTGCGGAGGCGCGCGGCGGGCGGTTCCTGCTGCGGGTGGAGGACATCGACGCAAGCCGCAGCGACCCCGCGCTGGCCGCGACCTACCCGGGTATTCTCGGCTGGCTCGGCCTCACCTTCGAGCAGGTCGCCCCGCAGTCGGCGCGGCTTGCGCGCTACGAAGCGGCCGCCGAGCAGCTGCGCGCGATGGACCTGCTCTACCCGTGCCGCTGCACCCGCGCCGAGATCGCCGCGGCCGCCACCGAGGTCGGGCCCGAGGGGCCGGTCTACGCCGGAACCTGCCGCGGGCGCGAGGTCGATCCCGCAGGCGCGGCGTGGCGGCTCGACCTCGGCAAGGCGCTCACGCGCACCGGGCCGCTCCAGTGGCTCGACGAGATTGCCGGGCCGCAAGTCGCGCGGCCCGAGCTCGCCGGCGACCCGGTGCTGGTGCGCAAGGATGCGCCGGCGAGCTACCACCTCGCGGCGACGCTCGACGACGCGGCCGACGGCGTGACGCTGGTGACGCGCGGGCGCGATCTGTTCGCCGCGACGCACGTCCACCGGCTGCTGCAGGCGCTGCTCGGGCTGCCGGTCCCGGTGTGGCACCATCACCCGCTGCTGCTCGACGGCAGCGGGCATAAGCTGGCCAAGCGGCGCGGCTCACCCTCGCTCGCCGCCCGGCGCGCCGCCGGCGAGGACGGCCGCCGGCTTGCCGCCGATTTGCGCGCGCATCGGTTCCCGGGTGGAATTTCGCTCGCCTAGCGCTTACATCGCGCAAATGACCACCGTCCTCGTCATCGTCCTCGTCGTGCTGATGGCGCTCGTCGTCTATTCGCTGGTGCGCGGCATCGTCGCGTTCCTGCAAGCGTACCGCGCCGACATCGATGCGGGCGGCGAGCGGCAGAAGGAGATGCAGCTCCTCCAGAACCGTATGATGATGAACCGCATCAAGTATCAGGCGCTGGCGATCGTCGTGGTGGCGGTGATCCTGATGCTGGCGCACTGATCCTTCGGCAGGCTCAGCGCGAGCGTCCTTCGGCAGGCTCATGATAAGCGGGGGTAGGAGTGGTCAAGCTCAACAAGATCTACACCCGCACCGGCGACAGCGGTTCGACCGGGCTGGTCGACGGCAGCCGCCGGCCCAAGCATTCGCTGCGGATCGCCGCGATCGGCGCGGTGGACGAGGCGAACAGCGCGCTCGGCTTCGCCGCCGTGGCGCTGGCGGGGGAACCCGCCGCGCATGTCGCGCGCACGCAGAACGACCTGTTCGACCTCGGCGCCGACCTCGCCACGCCGGGCGAGGATTTCACGCCCTCGGAGATGGTCCTGCGCGTGGTGCCGGCGCAAGTCGCCTGGCTCGAACGCGCGATCGACGCGGCCGGCGAACGGCTGCAGCCGCTCACCAGCTTCGTCCTGCCCGGCGGCAGCGAAGCCGCGGCGCGGGTCCATCTCGCGCGCGCGCAGGTGCGCCGCGCCGAGCGGGCCGCCACCGCGCTCGCCGCAGAGGAGCCGGTCAACCCGGCCGCGCTCGCCTATCTCAACCGGCTGTCGGATTACCTCTTCCAGCTCGCCCGGCTGTGCAACGACGACGGGCGCGCGGACGTCACGTGGGTGCCGGGGGCAAACCGCTAGTCAAGGCTTGCTGCGGTCGCTAACACGCGCGCTTTGCTGCACCTGCGAAGGGACTCTCCTTACATGACCACGATCGGCGTAATCGGCGCGGGCCAGATGGGCACCGGCATCGCCCAGACCATCGCCCAGAACGGCATGAAGGTGCTGCTGTCCGACATCGACCTGGCGACCGCGGAGCGCGGCAAGGGGGCGATCGACAAGGCGCTCGGCAAGCTGGTCGGGCGCGGCAAGATCGCCATTCCCGATGCGGAGAGCGCGCTCGCGCGGATCGTGCCTGTCGGCGAATACGCGCCGATGGCGGAGGCCGACTTCGTGATCGAGGCGGCGACCGAGAAGGAAGAAATCAAGAAGGCGATCTTCCAGGCCGCCGGCAGCGCGCTCAGCCAGGGTGCGATCATGGCGAGCAACACCAGCTCGATCCCGATCACCCGGATGGCCAACTGGTCGCCCGACCCGGCGCGGTTCATCGGGCTGCACTTCTTCAACCCGGTCCCGGTGATGGGCCTGATCGAGGTCATCCCCGGCCTCGCCACCGCGCCCGAGACAGTCGCCCGCACCCGCGCCTTCGCGGAAGGGCTGGGCAAGCAGGTGGTCGAGGTGCAGGACGAGCCCGGGTTCGTGGTCAACCGCATCCTCATCCCGATGCTCAACGAGGCGGCCTTCGTGCTCGGCCAAGGCACTGCCAGCATCGAGGATATCGACAAGGGCTGCCGGCTCGGGCTCAATCACCCGATGGGTCCGCTCGAGCTCGCGGATTTCGTCGGCCTGGATACGGTGCTCGATATCGTCAACGTGCTATACAAGACCACCCGCGACACCAAGTACCGCCCGGCGCCGCTGCTGGTGAAGTACGTCGAGGCCGGCTGGCTCGGGCGCAAGACGGGACGGGGGTTCTACGACTACACGGGCGACAAGCCCGCGCCCACGCGCTGAGCCAAGGGAACGCAGCGGGCGGGCGCATCGTTCACCGGCAAAGGAGATTTGCGCCGATGAGCACCGACCCCGACAGCAACAACCCCGCGGGCCACAACGACGAGCAGGACGACGAGGGGAGCCAGGCGCAGACCGTCGCCGCGGATGCCCAGCACAGTCCGCATGGCAGTCCGACCGAAAGCACCAAAGTCCCCGGTGGTAGCGGATTGATGGACGATTCGACGCAGGACCTCGTCGATCACATGCGCGACATGGAAAGCTCGGGCATCATCGACATGCACGCCTACGACGGCGAGCCGAATCTCGATGACAACGAGGACAAGTACGGCGAAGCCGACAAGGTCGATCCCGAGCTCCCGTCGGACGGTAGTTGAGCGCCTGCCCGGCGATCTCGCCTAGTCGGCTCCCGGGTCTCCGGCGTCCGGGTCCACGTCCACGTTAGCGGACCCGTCGTCCGGCGCGCCCTCGTCCGCCGTCGCGGCCGCCGGATCTTCAGGCGTCGGATCGGAGCCTTCGCCGCTGTCGATGAGGTCGCTGTCGTCGGCGAATTCGGTCGTCTCGGCGACGGGCGCTTCGATATCGTCCTGCGGCGGCGCAACCGCAGCGGCAGGCATCGGCGCTTCCGCCAAGCGCGCCTCGTCGCGATTGTCGGCGACGCTGCTGAGCGCGCCCTCGTGGTCTTCGCTGCCCACCAGCGCCGCCACGCCAACCAGCGTCATGCCGGCGAACAGCGCCACCAGCCAGGGATTGCGAAACATGAACCCGCCCATGGCCGCGGGCTTAGCGGCAAAAGGTTAAGCGCCGGTGGCATCGCGCTTGAGCTCGTAGAGCACCTCGAGCGCATCGCGCGGGCTCAGCGCATCGAGATCGAGCGACTGCAGCCGCTCGCGCAGGGCATCGCATTCCTGCTCTTCCGCCTGCGCAGCCGCGGCGAACAGCGGCAGGTCGCCGAGACCCGCGGCCAGACCGCCCGTCTCGGCGCGCCCCTTTTCGAGCCGGTCGAGCACCGACCTGGCGCGCGCGACGACATCGTTCGGCACCCCGGCAAGCTTCGCCACGGCGAGCCCGTAGGAGCGGTCCGCCGGCCCCTCGGCGAGCTCGTGGAGCAGCACGAGGTCGCCCTTCCATTCGCGGGCGCGCACGTGGTGCAGGCTGAGGCTGTCGCAGCTTTCCGCTAGCCGGGCGAGCTCGTGGTAGTGCGTCGCGAACAGGCAGCGGCATTGCAGCTTCTCGTGAACCGCCTCGACCACTGCCCATGCCAGCGCGAGCCCGTCGTAAGTCGATGTCCCGCGCCCCACTTCGTCGAGGATGACGAAGCTGCGCGGGGTCGCCTGGCTGAGGATCGCGGCGGTTTCGACCATCTCGACCATGAACGTAGAGCGGCCCCGAGCAAGATTGTCGCTCGCGCCGACCCGGCTGAACAGCCGGTCGACCAGGCCGATCGTCGCGCTTGACGCGGGCACGAAGCAGCCCGCCTGCGCGAGCACCACGATGAGCGCATTCTGCCGCAGGAAGGTCGACTTGCCGCCCATGTTCGGCCCGCCGATCAGCCAGAGTCGATCGCCCGAGGCGAGATCGCAGTCGTTGCTGACGAACCGCTCGCCGCGGACAGTCAATGCCGCCTCGACCACCGGATGACGGCCGCCTTCGATGCGCAAGACCTGCTCTTCAGCGATGGCGGGGCGGCACCAGTCGCCCTCGGCGGCGCGCTCGGCATTGCCGGCGGCCACGTCGAGCCGCGCGAGCGCGGCGGCGGTCTCGGCGATCGCGTGGCGCCGTTCGAGCACTTCGCCGACGAGCTCCTCGAAGTGCGCTTCCTCCGCCGCCAGCGCGTGCCCGCCGGCTTCGGCAATGCGCGCAGCCTCCTCGTGCAGGCTCAGCGAATTGAAGCGCACCGCGCCGGCCATCGTCTGGCGGTGGATGAAGCCGCTGTCGGGGCTCATCAGCGCGTCGGCGTGCTTCGCGGGGACTTCGACGAAGTAGCCGAGCACGCCGTTGTGCCTGATTTTCAGCGCGGCGATGCCGGTCTCGCCGCGGTACTTGGCCTCGAGCGCGGCGATCGCTCGGCGCCCGTCGCGGGCGATGGCGCGCAGCTCGTCGAGCGCGGCGTCGTATCCTTCGGCGACGAACCCGCCGCTCTGGCGCTCGGTCGGCGGGCTGGGAACGAGCGCGCGCGAGAGCAAGTCGGTCAGCGCGCCGTGTCCGCCCGTCGCCGGGAGCAGCGCAGCGAGAAGGCTAGGCTTGTCCTGTGTGCTGCCGAGAAGCTCGCGCAGGCGCCGCGCTTCGCTCAGCCCGTCGCGCAGCTGCCCGAGATCGCGCGGGCTGCCGCGCCCCGCCACCAATCGCCCGAGCGCCCGGCCCACGTCGGGCAGCGCACGCAGCGCGGCGCGCACATCGGCGCGCAGCAGCGGATCGGCGCGCAACCACGCCACCAACGCGAGCCGCTCTTCGATCCGGCGGCGATCGGTCAGCGGCGCGGAGAGATCGTGGGCCAGCTGCCGCGCGCCGGCGGCAGTGGCGCAGCGGTCGACCGCCGCCAGCAGGCTGCCCGCGCGGCCGCCCTGCTGCGCTTCGACGATCTCGAGGCTGGCGCGGGTGGCGGCGTCCATCGCCAGCGTCTCCGCCCCGCTGCGGGCAAGCGGCGGCAGCAGCAGCGGTAGGCTGCCGCGCCCCACGTGATCGAGGTAGGCGAGCAGCCCTCCCGCCGCGGCGAGCATCGCGCGGGTGAAGCTGCCGAAGCCGTCGAGCGTGGCGACACCGTGCACCGCCTTCAGCCGCGCCTCTCCGCGCTCGCTCGCGAATTCGCCGCGCGGCCGCGAAACCGCGTCTGCCGGTGCAAGAGGACAGGCTTCGGGCGCGACCACTTCGCTCGGCCCGATCCGGGCCAGTGCTGCCGCGAGCTCGCCCGCGTCGCACTCCTCCAGCTCCATGCGGCCGGTGGAGATGTCGATCGCCGCCACTCCGCACAGCCCGCGCACCTCGCACACCGCGACCAACATGTTGGCGCGGCGCGGTTCGAGGAGGGTTTCCTCGGTGAGTGTTCCTGCCGTCACGAAGCGGATGATGTCGCGCGCGACCAGCGCCTTCGAGCCGCGCCCTTCCGCCTTGGCGCGGCGCTTGGCTTCCTCGGGCGTCTCGACCTGCTCCGCGATCGCCACCCGGCAACCGGCCTTGATCAGCCGCGCGAGGTAGCTTTCCGCCGAATGGACGGGCACCCCGCACATCGGGATCGGCGCGCCGCCGTGCTCCCCGCGGCTGGTCAGCGCGATATCGAGCACGCCGGCGGCCGTCTTCGCGTCGTCGAAGAACAGCTCGCAGAAATCGCCCATCCGATAGAACAGCAGGCACTCGCCCGCCTCGCGCTTGAGCGCGAGATACTGCTCCATCATCGGAGTGGGCTTGCCCGTCATCGCCGCAGCCGTAGCGGTGGCCGTACCGATTCGGGAGGGCGCGCGCGCCGCTTTCCCCTATCGCTTGGGGCGGCAAGCCGTTACGGCTGCGCCATAGGAGAGGGGGGCATCCCGCATGGCAGACGAACCGACGAAAAGCTTCACCGAGCGCGAGGCGCTGTTCTACCACGAGACCATCCGCCCCGGTAAGATCGAGATCGTCGCCAGCAAGCCGATGGCGACCCAGCGCGACCTCAGCCTCGCCTATTCCCCCGGCGTCGCGGTCCCGGTGCGCGCGATCGCCGAGGACCCAGCGAACGCGGCCAAGTACACCGCCCGCGCGAACTTGGTCGCGGTGATCTCGAACGGCACCGCTATCCTCGGGCTCGGCAACCTCGGCGCGCTTGCCTCGAAGCCGGTGATGGAAGGCAAGGCGGTGCTGTTCAAGCGCTTCGCCGACGTCGATGCGATCGACATCGAGCTCGATACCGAGGATCCCGAGAAGTTCATCGAGGCGGTCGCGCTGATGGAGCCGACGTTCGGCGGCATCAACCTCGAAGACATCGGCGCGCCCGAATGCTTCGTCATCGAGCAGACGCTGCGCGAACGGATGAACATCCCGGTCATGCACGATGATCAGCACGGCACGGCGATCATCTCGGCCGCCGGCCTCATCAACGCCTGCCATATCACCGGGCGCGAACTCAAGGACGTGCGGGTGGTGGTGAACGGCGCGGGCGCGGCGGCAATCGCCTGCACCGCGCTGATCAAGGCGCTGGGGGTGCCGAACGACAACGTCACCATGTGCGACCGCTCAGGGGTGATCTGGCGCGGGCGCGACAACGTCGACCAGTTCAAGAGCGCGCACGCGGTCGATACCGACGCGCGCACGCTCGAGCAGGCGCTCGTAGGGGCGGACATCTTCCTCGGCCTGTCGGCGAAGGACGCGCTCAAACCCGAGTGGGTCAAGAAGATGGCCGATCAGCCGATCATCTTCGCGATGGCCAACCCCGATCCCGAGATCACGCCCGACGCCGCCAAGGCGGTGCGCCCCGACGCGATCGTCGCCACCGGACGCTCGGACTATCCGAACCAGGTCAACAACGTGCTCGGCTTCCCGTTCATCTTCCGCGGCGCGCTCGACGTGCGCGCCACCGCCATCAACGAGGCGATGAAGATCGCCGCCGCGCGCGCGATTGCCGAGCTCGCGCGCGAGCCGGTGCCCGACGAAGTCGCCGCTGCCTACGGAATGAACCACCAGTTCGGGCGCGACTACATCATCCCGGTGCCGTTCGACCCACGGCTGATGGAATGGGTCAGCGCGGCAGTCGCCAAGGCGGCGATGGACACCGGCGTCGCGCAGCAGCCGATCGAGGACTTCGGCGCCTACCGCACCGCGCTCAAGGGTCGGCTCAACCCGACCACTTCGGTGCTCACGACGGTTTACGAAGAGGTCAAGGCCAACCCCAAGCGGGTCGTCTTCGCCGAAGCGGAGGAGGAAGTGGTGCTGCGCGCCGCGATCCAGTTCCGCGAATTCGGCTACGGCACCCCGGTTCTCGTCGGGCGTACCGAGAAGGTGCTCGAGAAGCTGCGCGAGCTGAACGTCGACAACCCCGAGGCGTTCGAGATCCAGAACTCGGCCGATTCGGAATACGTGCCGCAGATGGTCGAGTACCTCTACAAGCGTGTCCAGCGGCGCGGCCGGACCGAGCGCGACGTGCGCCGCCTGGTCAACCAGGAGCGCAACGTGTTCGCCAGCCTGGTGGTGGCGCTCGGTCACGGTGATGCGATGATCACCGGGCTCACGCGCACGTTCGCGCAGACGATGCGCGAGGTCGGCGCGGTGCTCGATCCCAAGCCGGACGGCGTGGCGTTCGGCATCCACCTGATGATCGGCAAGAACTACACCGTGTTCCTCGCCGATACGACGATCAACGAGCGCCCGAGCGCCGAGCAGCTCGCGCATATCGCGCGGGAGACCGCCGCGGTCGCCCGGCGGCTGGGCCACGAGCCGCGGGTCGCGTTCCTGTCGTACTCCACGTTCGGCAATCCGCCGGGGCGCTGGCTCGAGAACATCCGCGACGCTGTCCATATCCTCGACGAGCAGGAGGTCGGCTTCGAGTACGAGGGCGAGATGGCGCCCGACGCCGCGCTGAACCCCAAGGTCATGGCGCTCTATCCGTTCAGCCGCCTGTCGGGCCCGGCCAACGTGCTGATCATGCCCGGGCTGCAGTCGGCGAACCTCTCGGCCAAGCTGCTGCGCGAGCTCGCGGGCGCTTCGACCATCGGCCCGATGCTGATCGGGATGGAGAAGCCGGTCCAGATCGCGCCGATGACCGCGAGCGCACCCGAGGTGCTGACGCTGGCGGTGCTCGCTGCCGCCGGCGTCGTCGGTTCATCGGCGCGCCGGCAGCGAATTGTTTACCCGCTGCGCCCATTGCTGACGGCATGGGGAGCAAGAAGAGACCGAAGCTGGCGACGCACTACTCGGGACCGCGCGCGGGCAGCCGCGACGCGGTTTCGATCGACGGCCGCTGCCGCGTAGGCGACGGAGACGAGGAGGCGATTGCGGTCCTCGATCTCGACCCGCGGGGGTGCCGCGTGCGGGGGATCACGGTGGCGGTGAGCAAGGCCGATGCGATCGCCGTGTGGATCGGCCCGGTCGGTCCGCTCGGCGCGCGGCTGCGCTGGGTCAAGCGCGGCGAGGCCGGGCTAAAACTCGATGAGCCGCTCAGCGACGAGGATCTCGAGCGCGCCACCAGCCATGGCCGCGCGCCCCCGTCCGAAGGCGCCAACGTGATCGCGCTGCGCCGCCGGGTGGCGGGCTAGCCGCAGCATCGCTCAGCGGCGGCGGAAGCGGAAATACCAGACTTCGTGGCCGAGGCGGCGCGCCTTGGCCTCGTAGCGCGTTTCCGGCCAGCCGCCGGGGCGCACCTGCCAGCTCGCTGGGCCATCGGCGAGCCACTCGAACGCGTGGGTGTGGCGACGCATTACCATCAGCGCGTGGCGTAGATAGACCGGGTGGTCGGTGCCGAAGCGCAGCTCCCCGCCCGGCTTCAGCTTGGCCGCGATCAGCTCCACCGGCCCGTCGTTCATCATCCGCCGCTTGGCGTGCTTGGCCTTGGGCCAGGGATCGGGATGGAGCAGGTAGACGAAGCTGACGCTCGCATCGGGCACGCGGCGAAGCACCTCCAGCGCATCGCCGTGATGCAGCCGGACATTGCGCAAGCCCCCGTCGCGGACGTGTACGAGCGCCTGCGCGACACCGTTAAGGAACGGCTCGGCGCCGATGAACGCGTGATCCGGCAGCAGGTCCGCGCGGTAGGCGAGGTGCTCGCCGCCGCCGAAGCCGATTTCGAAATGGAGCGGGGCGGATCGGCCGAACAGGCGCTCAGCGCTCACCTCCCCGTCGGCGGGAACCGCGATCTGCGGCAGCAGCGCATCGACCAGTTCCTGCTGACCGCCGCGCAAGGGCCGGCCCTGGCTGCGGCCGTAGAGGCGATTGAGGGTGGTCGGGTCGCCGGGCTTGTTCGCGCTCATTGCGCGCGCCGGTGGCAGCGCCCGGCGGCCGGGTCAATGCCTCAGCCAAACGACTTGAGGCTTGGCCAGACCTGTTTCAGCGGCGGAGTCGCGCCCTCGCAATAGACGATCGCCTTGCCGTTCTCGCTCGCCATGGCGAAGCGGGCATACGTCTCCCCAAGCACCAGGGCGCGGCGGCAGTGACCTTCGAGTTCGCGCAGGTTCCGGGTGACGACGAGCAGGTTTGCCGGATGCTGTCCGCGCAGGCCCCACAGGTAATACTGGTTGTGGCCGCTGAGCGCCGGCGGCAGGCCGCGCTGCCGCCCGTAGAGATCGAGCGAGGCCGCCTCGCCATAGTTGGAGACGAGGATCGCGGTGCGGCTGCGCTCCGCAAGCGGCACTCTCGCCCATGCGGCAGCGACCTGTGCGGTAAAGGCGTGCCAGCCGAGCTGGTCCGCAAAGGTCTGCGGCAGCACCGTCCCCGCGAAGCTCCGCTCCTGCTGCTGCGGCGCGAGGCCGGTGTGCAGCAGGTAGCTTTCGAGGTTCGCGGGAGCGAGCACCGGAAGCGCCAGCGGAAGCGCGGCGAGCGACACCGCGGCCGCGCCTGCCAGCATCGCTCCGCCCGCGATTCGGGCTGCCTGCGTTCGTGCCAAGGGCGCGAGCGCGGCCGCACCGATTGCGAACAGCGCCGGATAAGTCGCTGCGAGATAGTAGTCCTTGCCGTGGCCGAGCCGCACGATCGCCAGATAGACCAGCCACGCGATCGCCACCGCCCGCACATCGCGTAGCCGCGGCAGCACGAAGGGCGCGACAAGGCCTGCGATCCACAGCGGTGCGAGAAACGGGTTCGTGATGAAGAGCTGGTTGGCCAGGAACGAGAGCAGCGGAACGTCGGCGTTCTTGTCGGCGGCGGCTGCGGAGAGCTCGAGAAATGGGAAGCCGTGCGCCGCCTGCCACACGAACGAGGGCGCGGCTATCGCTGCGCCAAGCGCGAGGCCGGCCCATAGCGATCCCCGCCGTAGCAGCGCGCGCTCCGGCGTCGCCAGGATGCCCACGGCGAGACCGGCCCCCCACAGCAGCAGCGAATACTTGATCTGGAGCGCCAAGCCGACGAGCGCGCCAAGCCGACGAGCGCGCCGAGCCAGATCAGCGCGCGCCCGTCCTCTTCGCGAACAGCGCGAACGAACAGCAGCGCAATCAGCGTCCAGACGAGCGGATCGAACGCGGTCGTGTTGAGGATCGCGGTGATCCCCATCAAGATCGGCGCGATCGCCACCGCCGTTCCGGCGAGCGCTACGGCGAGGCGGCCGCCACCGACCCGGCGCGTCAGGCGGACGGTGACGAGGACCAGCAGCCCGGAGGCAAGCGCTGCCGGCAGGCGTAGCAGCCACGGGCCGGGGGCAACCGCGTGCAGCGCGGCGGCGAGCAGCGGCACCAGCGGCGGCTGGTCGACGTAGCCGAACGCCGGGTGCTGGCCGCAGACAATGAAATAGAGTTCGTCACGGAAGAGGTCGTAGCGCCCGGCGAGCGCCGCGTGCCCGGCGAACACGGCAATCGCGCCGAGCCACGCGGCGCCGTCCTGCATCAGCGGCGGGAGCTCTGGATCATCGCCCGCTGCTCCGTCCGCTCGGCGCCCGAACGAAATGCCGCCCGGAGCGCGGGGCTCCGGGCGGTAATTCCCGTCCAGGAGCTTATCCGTCAGGCGGCCTGCGCCTCTTCGCCGGGATCGCGCAGCACATAGCCGCGGCCCCACACGGTCTCGATGTAGTTCTCGCCGCTGCAGGCGTGGCTGAGCTTCTTGCGCAGCTTGCAGATGAACACGTCGATGATCTTGAGTTCGGGCTCGTCCATCCCGCCGTAGAGATGATTGAGGAACATCTCCTTGGTGAGGGTCGTGCCCTTGCGGAGCGAAAGCAGCTCCAGCATCGCGTATTCCTTGCCGGTCAGGTGCACCCGCGCACCGTCGACTTCGACGGTCTTGGCGTCGAGGTTGACCGCCAGCTTGCCGGTGCGGATGACCGACTGGCTGTGGCCCTTGCTGCGGCGCACGACCGCGTGGATGCGCGCCACCAGCTCTTCGCGGTGGAACGGCTTGGTGACATAGTCGTCGGCCCCGAAGCCGAAGCTGCGGATTTTCGAATCCATCTCGCTGATGCCCGAGAGGATCAGCACCGGCGTCTGCACCTTGGCCACGCGCAGCTTCTTCAGGACGTCGTACCCGTGCATGTCGGGCAGATTGAGATCCAGCAGGATGATATCGTAGTCGTACAGCTTGCCGAGGTCCAAGCCCTCCTCGCCGAGATCGGTCGAGTAGACGTTGAAGCCCTCGGTGGTGAGCATCAGCTCGATCGCCTTGGCCGTCGTCGGCTCGTCCTCGATCAACAACACGCGCATGGGTATCCCCCTTTGCCCCGAACCCCGCAGGTAACCCTCCGCTAAGAGGTGTTGCCCTCGATTAACCACAAAACATCTGAAGGAAAAAGGTTAACGCGTCGTAAACGGCGCGAGCGAATTGCGCTGAGTCTTTCGGGCAACAGTGCAGGTCATGCCACACCGGCGAGCTTTTTCTGGCGGCGGCGCTGGACCGAGCTGCCGATGCCCATCGCCTCGCGGTACTTGGCGACTGTGCGGCGGGCGAGGTCGAAGCCCTTCTCGTTAAGCAGATCGACCAGCGTGTCGTCGGACAGGATCGCCTTTGGATCCTCCGTGTCGATCAGCGCCTTGATCGCTGCCTTGACCGCCGCCGCGCTGGCCGACCCCTCGCCGTCGGCGGTCGCAACTCCGCTGGAGAAGAAGTACTTGAGCTCGAACGTGCCCCGTTCGCAGTGCAGGTACTTGTTGCTGGTCACGCGGCTGACGGTGCTCTCGTGCAGCTCGATCGCCTCGGCGACGGCGCGCAGCGTGAGCGGCTTGAGCTCGGCCACACCGCGGCGGAAGAAACCGTCCTGCTGCTTCACGATCTCGGCCGCCACGCGCAGGATCGTTTTCTGCCGCTGGTCGAGCGCCTTGATCAGCCAGTTGGCGTCCGCCAGCTTGTCGCGCAGCCACGCCCTGGCGTCCTTGCCGGCGCAGCCATCGCGCAGTTCGAGGTAGTAGCCGCGATTGATCACCAGGCGTGGCAGGGTGGCCTCGTTGATGGCGAGCCGCCACCCGGTCCCCGCGGCGCTGAGCAGGATGTCGGGCACCACCGGTTCTTCCCCGCCGCCGCCGAATCGCAGCCCCGGCTTGGGATCGTAGCCGCGCAGTTCGGCGAGCATGTCGGCGAAGTCCTCGTCGTCGACCTCGCACATCCGCCGCAGCCGCGCGAAGCCCCCCTTGGCGACCAGCTCGAGATTGTCGATCAGCCGCGCCATGCACGGATCGTAGCGGTCGGCTTCCTTCGCCTGCAGCGCCAGGCACTCGCCGAGCGTTCGTGCTCCCACCCCCGTCGGATCGAGCGATTGCACGATGCCCAGCGCGCGCTCGGCTTCGGCGAGCGGTACGCCGAGCTCGGCGGCGACTTCGCGCAAGCCCACCGTGAGGTACCCCGCTTCGTCTAGCTGCCCGATCAGGTGGCGGGCGAGGAACTCCTCGCGCGAATCGCCCGCCGCGGCCCCCACCTGCTCGTGCAAGTGCTCGGCGAGGGTCAGCGCGCCGCCGCCGCGCTCGTCGATCGAGGGGCCCCCCTCGCCCGGCGAGGCATGGGCGCTGCCCCATTCGCCGTCCCCCGTGTCACGGTCGCGGTCGAGCGCGCCGGCGTCGATGTCGAGCGCGCTGTCGTCGCCCGCGCCGGTGTCGGCCGATGGTTCGTCCGGAGGCGTTTCGCGCGGCTCGGGCGTGTCCTCGCGCCGGACCTCGCCCATCTCGAGCAGCGGGTTGGCCTCGAGCGCCTCGCCGATGAACGCCTCGATCTCGAGGTTGGAGAGCGCCAGCAGCTTGATTGCCTGCTGGAGCTGCGGCGTCATCACCAGCGATTGCGATTGCCTGAGGTCGAGGCGCGGACCCAGCGCCATGGACTAGCTCCTCCGGTGCGCTCGCGTCACAGCGTGAATCCCTCGCCGAGGTACAGCCGGCGCACGTTCTCGTCCGCCACCAGCGCTTCGGGCGTGCCGGCGAACAGCACCTGGCCGCCGTAGATGATGCAGGCCCGGTCGACGATGTCGAGCGTCTCGCGCACGTTGTGGTCGGTGATCAGCACGCCGATGCCGCGCTGCTTCAAGTCGATCACCAGGTCGCGGATGTCGCTGATCGACAGCGGATCGATGCCGGCGAAGGGTTCGTCGAGCAACATGATCGAGGGTTTGGCGGCGAGCGCGCGGGCGATCTCGCAGCGCCGCCGCTCGCCGCCCGACAGCGCCATCGCCGGGCTCTCGCGCAGGCGGGTGAGGCCGAACTCGCCGAGCAGCCGCTCGAGCTCCTGCGCGCGCACCTCCTTGTTCGGCTCGACCATCTCGAGCACGCAGTTGATGTTCTGCTCGACCGTCATGCCGCGAAAGATGCTCGTCTCCTGCGGCAGGTAGCCGAGGCCGAGGATGGCGCGGCGGTACATCGGCAGGTTGGTGACATCCTCGCCGTCCATCAGGATGCGCCCGGCATCGGGGCGCACCAGCCCCATCACCGAATAGAAACACGTCGTCTTGCCGGCGCCGTTGGGGCCGAGCAGCCCGAGCACCTCGCCGCGGCCGACGGTGAGCGAAATGTCGCTCAGCACCGCGCGTTTGTCGTAGCTCTTGGCGATAGAGATGACCTCCAGCCCGCCTTCCGGCATGGGCGCGGTGGCATCGATCGCGGCGGTCTCGCCGGCGGCTGATGGGTCGAGCATGTTCATCCTTCGCGCATTTAGCATCCGGCGGGCGGCTGGGAACCCCCGCTCGCGCGCGCCTGGCAGGATTCGTGCATGGCGCGCGGCAGGCTGCGAGGGTGAAACATCGTTACCGCGCTTGCCCTTTGGCCGCACATTTGAAATAGTCTGCGGCGGAGAGAGACCTGGAGAGGCAATGCATGCCCAAGACGCTTGAGAGCGGTCACGCCGCGGCAACACCGGCCCTCCGGACGCTCGACTGGCGCAAGCGCATGAGCGACAACATCGCCTACGCTCTCCTCGTCTACACCGGCCTGCAGATATTCGTGACGGTCCACGCGCTGAAGCAGGGCAATGCCTCGATGCTGCCGTACCTCGCGCTGATTCTCCTGGTGGCCGCGATCATTCCGGCCTGCCGTGCGTTCGAGCGGCGCTGGCTGCGTGTCTCGGAGGACGAGGCCGCCGACCCTGCGCTGAAGCCCGCGTTCCGGCGCGACCAGCTCGGCCTGTGGGCGCTCGCGATCGGGCTACCGTTCCTGATCACCGGGCTGTTCAAGGTCCTCGCCGTCTACGCTTAACCTCTGACGCCTTGCGTCGCACCGCGGCTGCGCTTAGCGCGCTGAGCGGTGCCGCCGTACTTCTCTCATGCTCGATAGCCCTGCCGCGCTGGACATCGCTGCGGCTCTGCTCGACGCCGCGCGCAAGGCCGGCGCTGATGCGGCCGATGCGGTGGTGCGCGCCGACGCGTCGGTGGGCGTGTCGGTTCGGCTGGGCAAGCTGGAAGACGTCGAGCGGTCCGAGGGCGAGGAAGGCGGGCTGCGGGTGTTCGCCGGCAGCGGCTCGGCGTCGATCTCGACCAGCGACTTCAGCCCGGCCGGGCTTGCCGCGCTGGCCGAGCGTGCGGTCGCGATGGCGCGCGCCGCGCCCGCCGACCCCTATGCGCAGCTCGCCGCTGCCGAGCAGCTCGCGCGCGGTCCGTTCGCCGATCTCGATATCGCCGACGCCGCGGAGCCCGCGCCCGAGAGGCTGCGCAGCGCCGCGCTCGAGACCGAAGACGCCGCACGCAGCGTCGCCAGGGTCACCAACAGCGAGGGCGCGAGCGCCGGGTTCGGCCGGGCCGTCGTCGCGCTGGCCACCAGCAACGGCTTCTCCGGCGGCTACACCGGCACCTCGCACTCGCTCTCGGCCAGCGTCATCGCCGGGGAAGGCGGGGGCATGCAGCGCGATTACGCCAGCCGCAGCGCGCGCCATGCCGAGGACCTGGTGTCGCCGAGCGAGATCGGCCGCCTCGCGGGCAACCGCGCGGTCGCGCGGCTCGATCCGCGCACGCTGCCCAGCGGGCCGATGCCGGTGGTGTTCGATCCGCGTGTCGGCGGCAGCCTCGTCTCGCACCTGATCGGCGCAATGAGCGGGCCGAGCGCGGCGCGCCGGGCGAGCTTCCTGCTTGGGAAAGAGAGCGAAGAGCTGTTTGCGCCGGCCGTGCGCATCGTCGAATCCCCGCACAAGCCGCGCGGGCTGCGCTCGCGCCCGTTCGACGGCGAGGGCCTTGCGACCGCGCCGCGCGCGCTCGTCGAAAACGGGCGGATGACCGCCTGGCTGACCAACCTCGCTTCCGCCGCGCAGCTTGGCGCGCCGCTCACCGCTAACGCTGCGCGGGGGACCAGCGGCGCGCCCGGCGTATCGGTGAGCAATGTCGACCTGCTGCCCGGCGATGCGAGCCCGGCCGAGCTGATCGCCGACATCGAGCAAGGCGTGTGGGTCGATTACCTGATCGGCCAGGGCGTCAATGGGGTGACGGGCGACTACTCCCGAGGGGCGGCGGGGCGGATGATCGAGAACGGCGAGCTCACCGGCCCGGTCGCCGGCTTCACCATAGCCGGGAACCTGCTGGCCATGTTCGCCGCTTTGCAGGCAGCCGACGATCTGGAAACCTGGCGCGCGATCAATGTGCCGACGCTGCGGATCGATGGGATGACGATAGCGGGAGAGTGAAGCGGATGCAGGTCTGGCGGATAATCGCAGCAGCGCTCTTGCTGCTGCTGGCCGCGCCGCTTGCCGCCACGCTGCCCTCGCTTCCCGTGCCGTCGGCGAGTCCGTCCGCCACGCCCAGCGCAGCGGCGAGCGGTGCGATCGCCGATACCAACGACGCTGCTTCGGACGATCGCATCCGCCGCCGCATCGCGGGCATCTTCGCCGAGCTCCCCGCGTTCGCGCAGGTGCATGTCGCGGTGAACCAGGGGGTGGTTGCGCTGACGGGCACGGTTCCCGCACAGGCGGACATCGCCCGCGCGGAAGGCATCGCCAGCCGTGTTGCGGGGGTGGCGACGGTCGACAACGCGCTCAAGCGCGACGTTTCGGTCAAGAGCAGCAAGGCCGTCGCAGGCATCGGTGCACAGCTCGATGCCTTCGCGCGCATGCTGCCGTTGATCGGACTGGCGCTGGCGGTCGGCATCGCCATCGCCCTGGTTGGCTATCTCGTCGCCCGGCTGAGCTGGTTGTGGCAGCGGCTGGCCCGCAATCCGTTTCTCGGCGAGCTGATCGCCAGCGCGATACGCTTTGTGTTCGTGGTCGCCGGGATGATCGCCGCGCTCAAGATCGTGGGCGCGACCGCGCTGCTGGGCGCGGTGCTCGGCGGGGCGGGGCTGATCGGCGTCGCGCTCGGCTTCGCGATGCGCGACACGGTCGAAAACTACCTCGCCTCGCTGATGCTCAGCCTGCGCCAGCCGTTCCGCGCCAACGACCACGTGCTGATCGACACGCACGAAGGCCGCGTGATTCGCCTGACCACCCGCGCGACGGTGCTGATGACGATGGACGGCAACCACTTGCGCCTGCCCAACGCGGGCGTGTTCAAGGCGGTGATCCTCAACTACACGCGCAACCCGCAGCGCCGCTTCGAATTTATCATGCAGATCGATACCAAGGCCGATCCGTCGGGTGCGCGGCAGGCAGGGCTCGACGCCTTGGCCGCGCTCGACTTCGTCCTCGCCAACCCGGCGCCGACGGCTCTCATCGCCGACATGCTCTACCCCAACATCGCGCTCCAGTTCCGCGGCTGGGTGGATCAGACGCGCACGGATTTCAACAAGGCGCGCAGCGGGGCGATCGCCGCGGTGAAGCGCGCGCTCGAGGCGAGCGGGTTCGCGATTCCCGATCCGGTGACGCACGTCGAGATGCTGCCCGATGCGGCAAGCCCCGAGCCGCGGAGTGAGCCGGCCCCCGCGCCGCCCGCAGAGTGTGCGGCTGACCGCGACCTCAGTCCGGAGGGATCGGTGACCAAGATGGTGGAGGAGGAGCGCGCCGCGACCCCCGAAGACAAAGACCTGCTCGATTCCTCGAAGCCGACCGAATAGCTACTTCGCGCGCTTTGCCCGTTCGATCGCCTCGATCACCAGCCCCCGTGCTTCCTCGGCATCGCCCCACTTGCCCACGCGCACCCACTTCTCGGCTTCCAAGTCCTTGTAGTGGGTGAAGAAGTGCTCGATCTGCTGGAGCACGATCGAGGGAAGATCCTGCCGCTCGCCGACGTCGGAATAATACGGAAAGGTGATGTCCACCGGCACGCAGATCAGCTTCTCGTCCCCGCCGTGCTCGTCTTCGAGGTGCAGCACGCCGATCGGCCGCGCGCGCACAACGCACCCGGGGATGAACGGGCTGCGGCTGATCACCAGCGCGTCGATCGGGTCGCCGTCGTCCGACAGCGTATGTGGTACGAAGCCGTAGTTCGCCGGATAGCGCATCGGCGTGTGCAGGATGCGGTCGACGAACAGCGCCCCGCTCGCCTTGTCGAACTCGTACTTCACCGGCTCGCCGCCGGTCGGCACCTCGATCACGACATTCAGGCTTTCGGGCGGATTGTCGCCGACGGGAATCTTCTCGATCTGCATGGCGCGCGCCCTATCCGCGCTTGTGCTGCGCCGCAACACGCGATGCGACAAGCCGTCGCTCTAGGAGCCGCCGCCGCCGAGCACGTTGATAGTGAACGCGATCACGCCGATGTTGAACACGAACGCGGCGAAGCTGTGGAGCAGCGCGATCTTGCGCACCGGGCGCGCGGTGATCACGACGTCGGAGGTCTGGAAGGTCATCCCCAGCGTGAACGCGAAGTAGGCGAAGTCCCAGTAGTTGGGCGTATCGGTTGCGGGGAAGTCGATCCCGCCGCAGTCGCCGCCCTTGCCGACTTTCTGCGAATAGAACGTGTGCGCATAATGCAGCGCGAACACGCTGTTGGCGAACAGCCAGATCAGCAGCAGCGTGCCGACGAGCTTGACGATCGATACGAGATCGCCGCCCTGCGCGCCCTTCATCTCGCCGGCGATCGCGGCCATCGCGACGAGCATCAGGCCCGAGGTGAGGATCAGGATTAGCACCCGGTTGGCGTCGTTCTGCGCCGCATGGCCGCGAATGTCCGCCGCCGCGCTGTCCTTGGTCAGCGGCCAGAGCGACAGCAGGAACACCGCTGCCGCGCCGTCGAACGCCATCGCCGCGCCGTCCCGCCAGTCGTCGCCGGGCAGGACTGCGCGGAAGGTGAAGTAGCCGCCGATCAGCAGCGCCAGGAAGAGGAGGTAGCGCGCGGGCGCGAGACGGTTGCCGATCGGCACCGCCCCCGCACGCCCGCGCGCCACGCGAAGTCAGCTCGCCTTGGGCGCGAGCAGCCGGTCGAGACCCTGCTCGCCGGGTCCGGCCGGCTCGAGCCACGGGTAGCGCAGCCCGCCGTGGTAATCGATCGGGATGGTGTCGTAGGTGTCCCCGCGCTTGACCAGCAGCCTGATCGGATCCTTCGACTTGCCGCCCGCGGCGGCGGTGACCGCGTCCTTCAGCACGTCGGCGCTGTAGGCTTCGCCGTTGACCGCGACGATCGTCGCGCCATTGACAATTCCTGCGTCGAACGCCGGCCCGTCCCATAGAGTGGAGGTGACCGTGCCGTCCTTGTCGAGCGAGACGCCGAGCGAATAGGTCAGGTCGGGCCCCTTGCGATATTCGGTCACGCCTTTCTCATAGGGGTTGGGCGTGTCGCGCCACACCAGCTTGTAGCCGGCCATCTCGATGCCCTTGAGCGGCGCCGGCTGGCCCGGGGTCAGCAGGCGCGTGCGCAGGAACGTCGACCAGTCGTAGGGATAGACGCCATTGAGCGCCGAGACGACGTCGTCGAACTGGTAGGTCAGCTCGCCCCAGTCGCCATTGCGCACGCCGAAGAACGCCTTGGCGAAATCTTCAAGGCCCTTGGCGCCCCCGGTGCCCTTGCGGATGATCTGGTCGGCCTCGAGCCACACCAGCGCGCCTTCGACGTAGTAGTCCTCGTCGCGCTTGAGCGACGGGTAGGGCGTGGGCCGGCGATTGTTGACGATCGGGTCGTTGGTGGTGTCGCCTACGTCACGCCATCCGCGCCCCGGCTGGCCTTCGGAATAGAGCGCCGCGTCGCGCGCCAGCCGGCCGAGCACGGTTTCCTTTTTCTGGATGCCCGAGCGGGCGGCGAGCACGTTGCCCCAGAACTGCGTCTGGCCTTCGTAGACCCACAGCAGCGAATCCTGCATCGGGGTGCGATAGTCCGGGGTCCACAGGTCGGCGGGGCGGCGGTACTTGCCGTTCCAGCTGTGCACCAGCTCGTGGCTGACCACGTTATGGTCCCAGTCCATCTCGTCCCACTTGGTGAACGCGTCGGGCTCGAACTGGTTTTCGGCCGAGCGGTGATGCTCGAGCCCGATCCCGCCCATCCGGTCGGTCAGCGCGAGCAGCATGTCGTAGTGATCGAAATGGCGCGCGCCGAACAGCGCGTCGGCTTCCTTGATCAGCGACTTGAACGCGGCCAGGTTCTGCGGCGCCAGCGCCAGCTCGCTGGGCTTGTCGGCCACCACGTCGAGCTTGACGTTGTCGCCGATCGGCCACTGCTGCGCGTACTTGCCGGCAAAGATCGGAGAGTCGACCAGCGTCTCGTAATCGACCGTCTTCCACGACAGCGTGTCGCCGCTGCGGCTCTGGCCGTCGAGCGCGGTGTAAACGGACCAGCCATCGGGCACCTTGACCGTCGGCCTCACCGCGATGCGGCGGGTGTAGTGCCCCGCGGGATAGAAGCTCATCTTCTCCCACTGCAGGTTCAGCATCTCCTGCGTCATCGTCACGCGGCCTTCGTTGCCGGTGATCGGCGAGGTGTGGACGAACTGGGCGGTGACCGCCTTGGTGCCGGCGGGCAGCGCGAGGTCGAACGCATAGACGTCGAGCGGGTTGCGCTTCCACGCGATCGGCTTGCCGTCGGCCATGAAGTGGATGTCGGAAATGAGGTTGATCGGCCCTTCGGCGGAGTGGTTCCCGGGCAGCCATTCGGGATAGAGCAGCGTCAGCTGGCGGGTGTCTGCCGCAACCGGGATCGTCTCGGTCACCCGGTAGAGCGCGTGACGGGTGTCGCTGGCATCGATCTTGAGGTCGATCGTGCCGCCGGGCCACGGTGTGTCGACCGGCAGCGGCGTCATGTTCTGCAGCTGGACGGCCACGGGGGCCGACTTGTCCTGCGCCGCGGCGGGTACTGCGATGATGGTGAGGGAGAGGGCGAGGAGCGGAAGCGCGAAGTGTTTGTTCATGCAGACGCAATGCGCGAACGCCCCACCGGTTGCAAGCCACGCTTCGACGAGCGGCTTTCGCGGCGCCGATGAACGCGCTAACGCGCGCCGCGCCATGAGCAACAGCAAGACTCCCCAGCCTATTCGCGGCACGCAGGACATCTTTGGCGGCGAGGCCGAGGCGTTCCAGTTCGTGGTCGAAACCTTCGAACGCATTCGCAAGCTCTACCGCTTCCGCCGGGTGGAGATGCCGGTGTTCGAGCGCACCGAGGTGTTTGCGCGCTCGATCGGCGAGACGACCGATATCGTCTCCAAGGAGATGTACAGCTTCGAGGATCGCGGCGGGGAATCGCTGACGCTGCGCCCCGAGTTCACCGCCGGGATCGCGCGCGCGTTCATCACCGATGGCTGGCAGCAGCACGCGCCATTGAAGGTCGCGACGCACGGCCCGCTGTTCCGCTACGAGCGGCCGCAGAAGGGTCGCTACCGCCAGTTCCACCAGCTCGACGCCGAGATCATCGGCGCCGCCGAGCCGCAGGCGGACGTCGAGCTGCTGGCGATGGCCGACCAACTGCTCAAGGAACTCGGCGTCGCCGACGGGGTGACGCTGCATCTCAACACGCTCGGCGACGGGGACAGCCGGGAGGCCTGGCGCGCGGCGCTGATCAAGCACTTCCGCGCGGTGCGCGATCGGCTGAGCGAGGATTCGCAGGAACGGCTCGACAAGAACCCGCTGCGCATTCTCGACAGCAAGGACCCGCGCGACCGGGCGTTCGTGGCGGACGCGCCCAAGATCGACGCGTTCCTTTCGGCTGAAGCACAGGACTACTTCGGCACAGTATGCGACGGCCTGAAGGCAGCGGGTGTCCGATGGGAACGCGACTCCGCGCTAGTCCGCGGGCTCGACTACTACCGCCACACCGCGTTCGAATTCGTCACCGACCGCCTCGGCGCGCAAGGCACGGTGCTCGGCGGCGGGCGCTACGACGGCCTCATCGAAAGCCTCGGCGGCCCGCCCACCCCGGCGGTCGGCTGGGCGGCGGGGATCGAGCGGCTGGCGATGCTGGTGGGGGAGCGTCCACAGACCCGCGCAGATATCGTCGTCGTCGTTGAGCATGAAGGTTGGCAGGCATCCTCGAACACGGTCTTGGCAGACCTGCGTTCCGAAGGCTTTACTTCCGAACTCATTGCGAGCGGCTCAATCAGGAAGCGGTTCGACAAAGCGCAGAAGTCGAAGCCTCGAACGATTCTGGTGCTAGGAACCAAGGGTGACGGGACCGGAGCGGAGTTGAAGTTCTTTGACCAGTCCTCCCGTGCCGACGAAATAAATGATGCTGTCCAGCACCGCATCCTTACAAAATTCGCTGATAATTCTTAGCCAG
>JBQCFR010000398.1:0-2601 GCA_051958885.1 Tsuneonella sp. | reverse complement strand
GAGAACGTTCGCGTGACGAGCACGTTCTGATAGCGCGCAGCGAGATCGAGCCCGCCGTCGTCCTCGCCTGGCGGGAGGAACTCGGCCTAGGCCTGGTCGATCACCAGCAGCACGTCCGCCGGCAGCCCGGCGTGGAGCCGGGCGATCTCGCCGGCATCAAGCCAGCAGCCGACCGGGTTGTTGGGGTTGTCCACCAGCACCACCCGCGTGCGTTCGGTGACGCCGGCGAGCAGCGTGTCGACCGACGCGGCGTAGTCCACGTCGGGCGCCAGCACCGGCACTGCGCCGACCTTCATCGCCAGCAGCGGATAGAGCGAGAAGGAAAAGCGCGGGAACAGCACTTCGTCGCCCGGCCCGGCGAAGGCCTGCACCGCGCAGTGCAGCAGCTCGCCCGAGCCGGTGCCGCAGAGGATCCGTTCGGGGTCGATGCCGTGCCGCTGGCCGAGCGCCGCGCGCAGTTCGCGGCTGTCGGGATCGGGGTAACGGCTCGGCTGTTCGGCCGTGCTCATCGCCGCCAGCACCGCGGGCGAGGTGCCCAGCGGGTTCTCGTTCGCCGAGAGCTTCACCAGCGGCTTGCCGTCCGCGCCCGCCGACTTGCCGGGGACATATGCATGGATGCTCTCGATCCACGGCTTGAGGGTGGGGCGGTCGGCCATCGCGGCGCGCTTATGGCAGCGGCCAAAGCGCTTGAACAAAGAAAAAGCGGTGGTTGGCCACGGCCAGCTTCGCTGAGCATTGCTCGTGGCCCGTTCTTGCTCTTTACGGCGCATCGATGGCCTCCACGCTCGCCTCGCAAAGCCTCACGCTGCCTGCCCCGTTGCCGCTCGACAGCGGCGCGGCGCTCGGCGGCGTCGAGATCGCATACGAGACCTATGGCGAACTCGCGCCGGACAAGACGAACGCGATCCTCGTCTGCCACGCGCTGACCGGCGATCAGTACCTCGCTAGCCCGCACCCGATCACCGGCAAGCCGGGCTGGTGGGAACGGATGGTCGGCCCCGGCAGGCCGATCGACACCAGCCGCTTCCACGTGATCTGCGCCAACGTGATCGGCAGCTGCATGGGCTCGACCGGGCCGGCCAGCGCGGCGCCGGACGGGGCGCCGTACGCGATGCGCTTCCCGGTCATCACCATCCGCGACATGGTGCGCGCGCTCGTCGGCCTGCTCGACGGGCTTGGCATCGCGCAGCTTCACGCGGTGGTCGGCGGGTCGATGGGCGGGATGCAGGCGCTCTGCCTCGCGGCAAACTTTCCCGAGCGCGCGGCGCGGGTGCTGGTGATCGCGAGCACCGCGCGCCACTCGGCGCAGAACATTGCCTTCCACGAAGTCGGGCGGCAGGCGATCATGGCCGATCCGAACTGGCGCGCCGGCGACTACTACGCCAGCGGCGCCGCCCCCGATGCCGGCCTGTCGGTCGCGCGGATGGCCGCGCACATCACGTATCTTTCCGAAGCCGGGCTGACCGACAAGTTCGGCCGGCGGCTGCAGGACCGGGCCGCGAAGACCTTCGGGTTCGACGCCGATTTCCAGGTCGAGAGCTACCTGCGTTACCAGGGCAGCGGCTTCACCCAGCGGTTCGATGCCAACAGCTATCTCTACATCACCCGCGCGATGGACTACTTCGACATCGCCGAAGAGCACGGCGGCAAACTGGCCGCCGCCTTCGCGGGCAGCAGTGCGCGCTTCTGCCTCGTTAGCTTCGACAGCGACTGGCTCTATCCGACCGCCGAATCGCGCCACGTCGTCCACGCGCTCAACGCCGCCGGCGCTGCGGTGAGCTTCGTCGAGCTGTCGGCGCCTTATGGCCACGACAGCTTCCTGCTCGACGTCCCCGCGCTCGACCGGGTGGTGAAGGGGTTCATCGAGTGAGCGAACTGCGCCCCGACCTCGCGGTCATCGCCGGCCACGTCGAGCCGGGCACGCGCGCGCTCGACATCGGCTGCGGCGACGGCGCGCTGATGGCGGCCCTTCAGGCGCGCGGGTGCGACGCGCGGGGGATGGAGATCGATCCCGAGCTGGTCGAGCGCTGCGTCGCACGCGGCCTGTCGGTGGTGCAGGGCGATGCCGACCGCGACCTTGCCGAATATCCCGACAAGGCGTTCGATTATGCGATCCTCAGCCAGACGCTGCAGACCGCCGCGCGACCCGACCGCATGCTCGACGAGCTGCTGCGGGTCGGACGCCAGGCGTTCGTCTCGTTTCCTAACTTCGCGCACTGGCGCATGCGCGCCGCGCTCGGCTTCAAGGGCCGCATGCCGGTGACGCGGCACCTGCCGGTGAGCTGGTACGAGACGCAGAACATCCACCACGTCACCGTCGCCGATTTCCGCGAGCTGATCGCCGCGAAGGGGGTGCGCTGCGAGCGCGCGTGGTACTTCGCCGGCGACCGCGAGATCGGCGCGAACGCCGCCAACTTGCGCGCGGAGAGCGCCGTGTTCGAGCTTACCCGATGACCACCGTAACCCGTTTCGCCCCGTCGCCCACCGGGCACCTCCACGTCGGCAATATCCGCACCGCGCTTCACAACTGGCTGCTGGCGCGCAAGCGGGGCGGCAAGTTCCTGCTGCGCATCGACGACACCGATGCCGAGCGCAGCCGCG
>JBQCFR010000397.1:0-5181 GCA_051958885.1 Tsuneonella sp. | reverse complement strand
GAATGAGTACTGCCGGCAATGATTCGCGGCGCACCTGTCCCACATCGGGACCAGGGTGGGCGGCGAATCGGCAAGTGCTTGAACATACCCCAGATTGGGGATGCGAATCGGAAGTGAGCCAGTTACGTAACCGTTAACTTTCGGAAGTTCTTCCCCATAACCAATCGGGGGTCGCGGGGAGTTCCGAAGCGCAGCAGAATGCACTTGGAGGGGCAATGGACTCGCGTGTTCAGCGCATAATTTCGCTCGGCTTCGTCATGGGCGCTATCGCCTTGGCGAGCGGTTCGGCGTCCGCGCAAGACATTACCTATCAGCCGATCGATCCGAGTTTCGGGGGCAACCCGTTCAACTCCGCGCACCTGCTCGGCATCGCCAACGCGCAGAACGACTACAAGGACCCGAAGGCGACCACCAATAGCAGCCAGGCGGACATCTTCGCCCGGCAGCTGCAGTCGCGGCTGCTCTCGGCGCTGTCTTCGCAGATCGTCGACGCGATCTTCGGCGACAATCCGCAGCAGAGCGGCACGATCACCTTCGGCGGCCAGACGATCACCTTCGACCGCGGCCTGACCGAGGTCACCCTCACCATCACCGACGACACGACCGGCGAAGTGACGACGATCGTCGTGCCCACGTTCGTGGACGTGGGCAACTGAGGCTGCCGGTGATGCTGCGGGGCGCTCTTCTCTCCTTGTCCGCGCTGGCGCTCGCCGGCTGCATGACGGTGACCAAGGACGGCCGCACGGCCTTCCCGGAAACCCGCTCGAAGGCCTTCATTCCCGACAAGACCCAGACGCAGACCCTGCTCGAGGCTCTGCCCGCGCCGGACCGCCCGGTCGCCATCGCGGTCTACGGGTTCTCCGACCAGACCGGCCAGTTCAAGCCGACCGAGCAGGGGCAGACTCTCTCGCGCGCGGTCACCCAGGGCGGCGCCTCGATCCTCGTCAAGGCGCTGCAGGATGCCGGCCAGCGCAAGTGGTTCACCATCGTCGAGCGCGAATCGCTCAAGAACCTGCTCAGCGAGCGGCAGATCATCCGCGAGATGCGCGAACGCTACCTCGGTGAAAAGGACATCAACGCGCAGGCCCTGCCCGCGCTGCTGTTCGCCGGCGTGCTGCTCGAAGGCGGGATCGTGGGCTACGACACCAACACCGTCACCGGCGGCGCCGGCGCGGCGTTCCTCGGCATCGGGGGCCACACCGAATACCGCCAGGACACGGTCACCGTGTACTTGCGCGCGGTCTCGGTGCGCACGGGCGAGGTGCTGACCTCGGTCACCGCGTCGAAGACGATCGCCAGCCAGGCGTTCGGCGCCAATGCCTTCCGCTATGTCGGCTTCAAGGACCTGCTCCAGGCCGAAGCCGGCTACACCACCAACGAGCCCGACCAGGTCGCGCTCCAGCAGGCGATCGAGAAGGCCGTCTATTCGATGGTGCTCGAAGGCGTCGATCTCAAGCTGTGGAATTTCGCCGACACCAACGCCGGCTGGCCGCTGCTGTGGCAGTACCGGCAGGAGCGTGACGGCAAGCTCGACCAGAACGCCGTCCAGGCCGCGCTGCGCAGCGCGCCGGCGATGGCGCCGCAGAAGATCAAGCACACCGCCGCCAGGGACGATGACGCCGACGATCAGGCGCTCGGCCGCGGGCGCGGTGCGCGGGCACCGAATTGATTGCTGGGAAGCAGTGATCATGGGTGGGAGCGGCAGCCGGAGCCGCTTCGCTAAACACCCGGTTTTCCGGTGGTTTGCCAAGGAGTTGCAGCTCTTTGGCAGGCCGGAATGAAAAGGCGCGCCGGAGTTGCAGCTCCGACGCGCCCCGATTGACTAAGTTGCGTGTGACACAACCAGGTCTGCCCTACGCCGTTGGCGCAAGACAGGCATGGTTATGAATCTCCGGCTGGAGTTTGACAACCATGTTCCAGGGACAAGTCCCCGAACTGCACAAGGTTCCTGCACCCATCGGGTTAACAGGTCCTGAAGTCACGCTCCTGTCCGGAAAGCGGGCTGGCAAGCGCATCCGCGCGCGCCGGTTCGGCAACCAAATCGAGGCCCGGCAAGGGTCCATGCTTCAGCGTCCGGCGAGACCCCCTCGCCAGGCGCCGGGCCGCAATCACGGACCACCCCACCTCTTCAGGAGCATTTGACATGAAGAATATCCTTTTTGCGACAGTTTCGGCTGCTGCCCTGGCGTTCGGCGCACCTGCCGCCGCCCAGACGGTTACCGAGGACGCAGCCAACAATGCATCGACCGTTTCGCAGACCGGGGACAGCAACAGCGCCACTGTGACGCAACGGTTCGACGAGCAGACCTCGACCATCGAGCAGACCGGCAACAGCCACACTGCGACGGTGACTCAGGGCCACAACTTCGGCTCCTCCGCGCAGAGTTCGGGTAACGAGGCGACGATCAAGCAGGGTAAGCGCGAAGACGGCACGACCGCCACGGTCGGCTCGGCTGCTACCATCCTGCAGCTCACCGCCAACAACGATGCCACGATCGAGCAGAAGGGCCGCAACCAGGCCGACATCGCCCAGGGCACGAACGACAATCTGAAGGGCGGCAACAACTCCGCGACGATCAAGCAGTCGGACACGAACGTCATCGCGGCGGGCGTGAACATCAATATTGCCGGCATCCGTCAGGACGGCTCGAACAACTTCGGTTCGACTGAGCAGAAGGGCGACAGCAATATCGCTCTTGTGAAGCAGACGAACGATGTCGGTGGCGCGGGCAACAGCTCGACGTTTTCGCAGGACGGTCTTCGGAACGTGCTCGATCTCGGCCAAACCGGCAACGGGAACTCGTTCTCCGGTGGTCAGCTCGGCAACGACAACCGCGCCGACCTCGTCCAGTTGGGCGCTGGGAACGACGCCAGCGTGACCCAGACGGGTGCTCTCAACGAGGCGGCGGTGACTCAGACAGGCGACACGAACACCGCCACCGTCGTGCAGAATTCCGACAGCAACGCTGTGGGCGATACTGCGAACTTCCCGGCCAACTTCCCCAACCCCCGTGTCACGACGTACACCCCGCTGGCGGTCGGCATCGAGCAGGTGGGTGACGGCAACACCGCTTTCGCGTCGCAGACCGGCAAGGGCAGCGCGAGCATCAAGCAGCATGGCGATGAGAACTTCGCCGGTGTTGCGCAGGACGGTGTCGCTGCGATGTTTGACGTTCAACAGGATGGTAGCCGGAACTCGGTGAGCAGCGTCGAGAACGGTGAATCGAACGTGCGCCAGACCGGCGCCGGGGCGGGCATCTTCGTCCAGCAAACCGGCGACGACAACCAGGCCGTACTCGATCAGATCGGGGACCGTGCCTACATCGATATCGCTCAGGTGGGTAACGGCAACGTCGCCGGCACGTCGCAGGCGCCGGCAGCCGCTGACGCGAGCTCGGTGATCGACCAGAACGGCGACAATAACCGCGCTACGGTCAGCCAAGGTTCGTTCGCTGAATCCACTGTCACCCAGACGGGCAGCAACGACATCGCGGACGTCAGCCAAGGTGCGAACTCGTACTCGCTGATCTCGCAGACCGGCGGCGATGG
Organism: Tsuneonella sp.; assembly: GCA_051958885.1. Classification (GTDB taxonomy): domain Bacteria; phylum Pseudomonadota; class Alphaproteobacteria; order Sphingomonadales; family Sphingomonadaceae; genus Tsuneonella. Next base: position 1,632 of record JBQCFR010000397.1, on the reverse strand, counting down.
GAACACCGCGATCGTCGCGCAGGGTGCCAACGACTGGTCGAGTGTCACCCAGATCGGCAGCGGCAACACCGCTAACGTGACCCAGCACTAAGACCCAAGAGGCGGCGGCTCTGGATAGGCCGCCGCCTTCCTGTTCTGTTCGCCGGCAGCGGCGCACCACTCGGAGTTAATCACATGAAAACCATTCTTTTCGCGACGGTTTCGGCCGCTGCACTTGCTTTCGGAGCGCCCGTGATGGCGCAGACGGTCTCGCAATCTTCGGCCGAGAACGAATCGACCGTCACCCAAACCGGTGACGGCAACTTCGCCAAGGTGACTCAGAACCAGACCGAGCAGACTTCCACGATCCTCCAGACCGGCGACGGCCACAAGGGCACCGTTGTTCAGGGCGAAACCGGCGGCGGAGCCACTATCGGCAACACGGCCAGCATCACCCAGGACGCCCGTGCCGATGGTGGCGGCAAGGGTGAATCGAACATCATCCAGGAATCGAACAACAACACCGGCACGGTGAAGCAGATCGGCGACGGGCGCGCCGATATCAGCCAGGGCGTGAACAACAACTTCCGCAACGGCGGCGGCAACAATGCCACCATTACCCAGACCGACCTCAACACCACGAGCGCGAGCCCGAGTTCCCTCACTATCCGCAATGTTGCCGGCATTACCCAGGACGGGTCGACCAATACCGGTACGATCACGCAGAAGGGCGATGCCAACGTCGCGCTGCTGAACCAGCAGGCGGCGCCGGCCTCGGTCGCGCCCAACACCGACAACCTCGCGGTGATCGACCAGGAAGGTCAGGACAACGTCCTCGACGCCAACCAGACCGGCGTCAGCAACATCTTCAATGCCACGCAGACCGGTGACGACAACGTCACCAACAGCTTCCAGTCGGGCACCTCGAACGTCGCATTGGTGACACAAACGGGTAATTCGAACGAAGCCGCGGTCGAACAGAAGGGTAGCGGCAACAACGCCACCGTGCTGCAGAATGGGGACCTTAACGACGTTGGCGATGCCCTTCCCAACACCACTCCCGGTGCCTACAACGTCAACCCCTCATACAGCGGTTCTTCGTACAGCCCCGCTTCTGTCGGCCTCAAGCAGAACGGCACCGACAACCTGGCTTACGTTTCGCAGACCGGGCGCGGTGCCGCGAACATCGATCAGATCGGCGACCGGAACTTCACCGGGGTCGAGCAGGATGGGGTCGGCGCCGTGCTAGACGTCAACCAGACCGGTAACGACAACTTCGTCACCAAGACCAAGGACTCGAAGGTCAATCTGTCCCAGGATGGTGACTCTACCATCATCCGCGTCGACCAGAACGGCAACTCCAACCAGGCCCAACTCAACCAGATTGGCGATCGCGCCTTCATCGACGTGGACCAAGTCGGCGACAGCAACTTCGCTCGTACGACCCAGGCGTCGGCTTCGGATGCAAGCTCGACGATTAGTCAGAGCGGCGATCAGAACCGCGCCGAAGTGACTCAGGCCACCTTCTCCTCGTCGACCATCACTCAGTCGGGCGATCACAACCAGGCCGACGTGACACAGGGTGCGAACTCGTATTCGCTGGTCTCACAGACTCTCGGCGACAACAATGTCGCGAGCGTCGTGCAGGGTGCC
>JBQCFR010000396.1:0-3419 GCA_051958885.1 Tsuneonella sp. | reverse complement strand
TACGCCGCCGCCGGCGCCGAGGTCGGCTCCGTCGCGCAGACGGTGAAGGGCGCCGAGATCGTGATGGGTGTTCAGCCGCCCGAACTGGCGGCGCTCAAGGGTGCTAATCCGGGCGCGTGGGTCGCGGCGAGCTTCGATCCGTTCGGACAGCGGCAACGCGTCGATGCTTACGCCGCCGCCGGGTTCGAGGCGTTGGCGATGGAATTCATGCCGCGGATCACCCGCGCGCAGAGCATGGACGTGCTCTCGAGCCAGTCGAACCTCGCCGGCTACAAGGCGGTGATCGCGGCGGCGGATGCCTATGGCCGCGCGTTCCCGATGATCATGACCGCCGCGGGCACGGTGCAGGCGGCGAAGGTCTTCGTGATGGGCGTTGGCGTCGCGGGCCTGCAGGCGATCGCCACCGCGCGGCGGCTCGGCGCGCAAGTCTCCGCCACCGACGTGCGCAGCGCCACGAAGGAACAGATCCAGTCGCTCGGCGCGAAGCCGGTGTTCGTCGAAAGCGTCGCCGGGATCGAGGGCGAGGGCAGCGGCGGCTACGCCACCGAGATGAGCGAGGAGTACCAGCGCGCGCAAGCCGAACTGGTCTCGGGCCACATCGCCAAGCAGGACATCGTGATCACCACCGCGCTGATCCCCGGCCGCGCCGCGCCGCGGTTGATCAGCGACGCGCAGATTGCGAGCATGAAGCCGGGCAGCGTGATCTTCGACCTCGCGGTGGCGCAGGGCGGGAACGTCGAGGGCTCGGTGGCCGACCAGATGGTCGAGAAGCACGGCGTCAAGATCATCGGCTACGCCAACACGCCCGCCACGCTCCCGGCCGACGCCTCTGCGCTCTATGCGCGCAACCTCTACAACTTCCTCTCGGCGTTCTGGGACAAGGAGCAGGGGCGCCCGGTGCTCGACGCCGAGATCGGCGACGCCGTGCGCCTGACCCGCGGCGGCGCGGTGGTGAGCGAGAGGTTGAAGGGGTGAGCGCGATGCCCCCTCCGACCCGCCTGCGGCGGGCCACCTCCCCCAGAGGGGGAGATTCTCAAGTCTCCCCCGCGGGGGGGGGTGGCAGCCCGAAGGGCGGACGGAGGGGGAACGACGTGGAAGGTCACACCCGTGGTTCGCTAGCCAACGCCCGCAAGCAGCGGCGGGCAATGTCCTTGCCGGAGGGGCTATTGTGGCGCCATCTGCGCCAGCGGCCCTTGGGCATGAAGTTCCGCAACCATCATCCGATCGGCAATCTGGTCGTCGACTTCTACTGCGCCAGCAGGCGACTCGTGATCGAGATCGACGGCATTTCACACGACATGGGCGACAATCCTCAGCGTGACCTTCGCAGGGATGGCTGGTTGCGGTCGCAAGGGTTCGAGGTTGTCCGCATCGCTGCCGCCGAAGTTCTCCGCGATCCGGCAGGAGTCGCCGAGTCTCTCGGACAGCTTTGCGCCAGTCCCCCTCCGTCAGCGCTTCGCGCTGCCACCTCCCCCAGAGGGGGAGCTTCTTATACCGCCGCCGAGTCTCCCCCTCTGGGGGAGGTGGGCCGCCGCAGGCGGCTCGGAGGGGGCGCCCTCGGAGCAACCTGATGGACTTCATCTCGATCCTGTCGATTTTCGTGCTGGCCTGCTTCGTCGGCTATTACGTCGTCTGGTCGGTCACGCCGGCGTTGCACACGCCGCTGATGGCGGTGACCAATGCGATCTCCTCGGTGATCATCGTTGGCGCGCTGATCGCCAGTGCGGCTGCCGGGAGCCCGAGCGCCAAGTGGCTCGGGCTGGCCGCGGTGGCGTTCGCATCGGTGAACATCTTCGGCGGGTTCGCGGTCACCGCGCGGATGCTGGCGATGTACAAGAAGAAAGATCCGCCAGCGCGCGCAGGGAAGGACGCCCGATGAGGCTGCCGGCGGTGGAGACCACCGATCTGTCGGTGGCGGGGGACGCGGTCCACGCGGTGAACCCGTGGGTGGCGCTTGCCTACCTCGCGGCGGGGGTGCTGTTCATCCTCGCGCTACGCGGTCTGTCGAGCCCTGGCACCAGTCAGCGTGGCAACCGCTTCGGCATGGCGGGCATGCTCATCGCGGTGGTGACGACGCTGGTCACGCATTTCCCGATGCGCTCCGCGATGACCGCGCCCGACGCTATGGCGGTCACCATCGACGGGACGACCACGCTCGAAATCCTCGCCGCGATCGCGCTCGGCGGTGCGGTCGGCTGGATCATCGCGCGGCGTATCGCGATGACCGCGATGCCGCAGCTCGTCGCGGCGTTCCACAGCCTCGTCGGCCTCGCTGCGGTGCTGGTGGCGGCGGCGGCGTTCCTCAATCCCGCCGCGTTCGGCATCCTCGGGCTCGACGGCAACATCCTCACCGTCAGCCGGGTCGAGATGGCGCTGGGCGCGGCGATCGGCGCGATCACCTTCTCCGGCTCGGTCATCGCGTTCGCCAAATTGAACGGCAACATGAGCGGCAAGCCGATCCTGCTGCCCGCACGGCACCTGATCAATCTCGGCACGCTGATCGCGATCCTGGTGCTGACGGGGCTGTTCACCGTCGCGAGGCACGCCGGGCCGGGCGAGAACAACCTGTTCTGGATCGTCGTCGCGCTGAGCTTCGCGATCGGCTTCCTGCTGATCATCCCGATCGGCGGAGCCGACATGCCGGTCGTCGTCTCGATGCTCAACTCGTACTCGGGGTGGGCGGCGGCGGCGATGGGGTTCACGCTGCACAACACTGCGATGATCATCACCGGCGCGCTGGTGGGTTCGTCGGGCGCGATCCTCAGCTACATCATGTGCCGGGCGATGAACCGCAGCTTCATCTCGGTGATCGCCGGCGGGTTCGGGGCGGAGGAGGCAGCGGGCGGCGAGGCGCGCGAACAGCGGCCCTACAAGCAGGGCAGCGCGGCGGACGCGGCGTTCATGCTCGAACAGGCGGAGAAGGTCATCATCATCCCCGGCTACGGCATGGCGGTCGCCCAGGCGCAGCACGCGCTGCGCGAGATGGGCGACCTGCTCAAGGCCAAGGGTGTCGAGGTCAAGTACGCGATCCACCCTGTCGCCGGCCGCATGCCGGGCCATATGAACGTGCTGCTGGCCGAAGCGCAGGTGCCCTACGACGAGGTGTTCGAGCTGGAGGACATCAATTCCGAGTTTGCGCAGGCCGACGTCGCGTTCATCATCGGGGCGAACGACGTGGTGAACCCGGCGGCGAAGACCGACAAGTCCTCGCCGATCTACGGCATGCCGGTGTTCGACGTCGACAAGGCCAAGCAGGTGTTCTTCCTCAAGCGCTCGATGGGCGGCGTGGGATACTCGGGCGTCGACAACGACGTGTTCTACATGAACCAGACGATGATGCTTCTCGCCGATGCCAAGAAGATGTGCGAGGAGATTGTCAAAGCGCTCGATTGAGCGGGCTTCGGGGGAAGCTGCCGATC
>JBQCFR010000395.1:0-3836 GCA_051958885.1 Tsuneonella sp. | reverse complement strand
CGCTCGTGCTCGCGTTCCCGCTGGCGTTCGCCTTCGCGCGGATGGTCGGCAGCCGTGCTGCCCGAGTGCTGGCGCAGACCGCTCGTGCATCTTGCGGCGGCGTGGCTGGCGCTGTTCGCCCTCACCTTCGCCGAGTGGCGCGAGATGGCGCACCAGTGGTGGGACATCGATACCTACGCGCACATCGTGCTGATCCCGCCGATCCTCGCCTGGCTCGTCTGGCTGCGCCGCGCCGAACTGGCGAAGATCGCGCCGGTCGCGTGGTGGCCGGGGTTGGCGTGGAGCGCGGCGGGGCTCACGCTGTGGCTCGCCGGCCGGGCGGCGGGCATCAACCTCGTGGCGCAAGCGGGCGCGGTGACCGCGCTCCAGGGCGCGGCGATGGCGCACCTTGGCCTGCGGCCTGCGCTCGTGCTCGCCTTCCCGCTGGCGTTCGCCTTCGCGCTGGTGCCGTTCGGTGACGAGATTGTCGCGCCGCTGCAGCAGCTCACCGCGCGCATGACGGTGGCACTGGTGCACCTCAGCGGTGTGCCGGCGAGGATCGAGGGCATCCACATCGATACGCCCGCCGGTCTCTTTGTGGTCGCGGAGGCCTGTTCGGGCGCGAAGTTCCTGGTCGCCATGCTGGCGCTCGGCGTGCTCGCCGCGTGGACCGGGATGCGCGGGTGGCGCCGCCGGGCGGCGCTGGTAGCGGCGTGCGCGGCGGTCTCGATCGCAGCGAACGCCGTGCGCGCTTGGGGGACGATCTATGTGGCGCAATACGTTGGCGCCGAGCGTGCGGGCGGGTTCGACCATATCGTCTATGGCTGGGTGTTCTTTGCGGTGGTGATCGCGGCCGTGCTGCTGCTCGCGCGGCCATGGTTCGACCGCACGCCCGATGAGGCCGGTTACTCCGCCGAGGAGCTCGACGGCGTGCCCGCCATTCGCCTCGCGCGGCTATCCATCCGCCGCGACTTGGCGCTGGGCCTGACGTTTGGCGGCGCGATAGCCTTTGCCGTGCTCGCGCGGCTCGGATAGGTCCGCCGCCGATGTGCGGGATTGCCGGGATATTCCACTGCTCGACGCCCAAGCCGGTCGATCCCACGCGGGTCCAGCGGATGACCGACGCGCTGGTCCACCGCGGGCCTGACGGGGCGGGCGTGTGGACCGCGCCGGGCGTAGGGCTGGGCCACCGCCGGCTGTCGATCATCGACATCGCCGGATCGCCGCAGCCGATGCATTCGGCCGACGGGCGCGCGGCGATCGTGTTCAACGGCGAGATCTACAACTACCGCGAACTGCGCCGCGAGCTGGAGAGCGGCGGCGCGCAGTTCCGCACCGATGGCGACACCGAAACGATCCTCGCGGCCTGGCAGCGCTGGGGCGTCGATTGCCTCCGGCACCTCCACGGCATGTTCGCCTTCGCGCTCTACGATCTCGGCACGCGCGAGCTGTTTCTTGCGCGTGACCGGCTGGGGGTGAAGCCGCTGTTCACCGCGCACCTGTCGGACGGCAGCCTGGCGTTCGCCTCGGAGCTGAAAGGCCTGCTCGCGCACCCGCTGCTGCGGCGCCGGGCCGATCCGCGGGCAGTCGAGGACTATCTGGCGTGGGGCTACGTTCCCGATCACCGCTGCTTCCTCGATGGGGTCGAGAAGCTGCCGGCGGGCCACTACCGCCTGCTGCGCCACGATGCCCCGCCGGCGCCGCCGGTCCAGTGGTGGGACGTGAGCTTCGCCGGGCGCCGCGCGGGCAAGACCGCCGATCACGAGGCGGAGCTGCTGTTCCACTTGCGCGAAGCGGTGACCAGCCGGATGGTCGCCGACGTGCCGCTCGGCGCGTTCCTCTCGGGCGGGGTCGATTCCTCGAGCGTCGTCGCGCTGATGGCCGAGGCCAGCCGCGAGCCGGTGAGGACCTGCTCGATCGGCTTCGATGTCGCCGCCCTCGACGAGACCGCTTACGCGCGCCAGATCGCCGAACGCTTCGGCACCGACCACCGCGAGCGGATCGTCGACCCCGACGACTTCGGCGAGATCGACCGCCTCGCGGCGATGTTCGACGAGCCGTTCGCCGATGCCTCCGCGCTGCCGACTTGGCGGGTATGCCAGCTCGCACGCGAAAGCGTCACCGTGGCGCTGTCGGGCGACGGCGCGGACGAGGCGTTCGCCGGCTACCGCCGCCAGGTGTTCCATGCCCGCGAGGAGCAGGCGCGCGCCGTCCTCCCCGCCGCGCTGCGCACGCCGGTGTTCGGCGCGCTCGGGCGCATCTGGCCCAAGGCCGATTGGGCGCCGCGGCCGCTGCGGGCGAAGACCACCTTCCAGGCGCTCGCCGAGAGCGGGGAGGCGGGTTATGCGCGGGCTCTGGCCGTCACCGCACCCGAATTGCGCCGCGGTCTCTATGCGAATGCGTTCGCCGCCGCGTTGGAGGGATACCGCGCGGAGGAGCCGCTCGTCACGCTGATGCGGGCCGCGCGTGCGCGCAGCGGCCTCGACCGCGCGCAGTACGCCGATCTCAAGTTCTGGCTCCCCGGCGACATCCTGACCAAGACCGATCGGACCAGCATGGCCGTCAGCCTCGAGGCGCGGGAGCCGCTGCTCGACCACCGGCTCGTGGAATTCGCCGCCACCCTGCCTTCGTCCGAACGCGTGCGCGGCGGGCAGGGCAAGTGGCTATTGAAGCACACGATGGAGCGTTACCTCCCGCGCGAGGTGCTCTACCGGCCCAAGCAGGGCTTCGTCACCCCGATCGCGGAGTGGCTGCGGGGACCGCTCGCCTCGCAGGCGCGGGCGATCGGCAGCAGCGCGGCGCTCGCGCGCACCGGGTGGTTCGACACCGCACGTCTGGCGTCCGTCGCCGAGGCCCACATCTCTGGCCGCAGCGACCATTCGCGGCTGCTCTGGCAGCTGCTCATGCTCGACAGGGCATTGGATAGACTCAGTATTTCTGCGTGATTGGCCGCGCTGTCGGCGTGACGTTTACGACACGCGTGGCCAATATTGGGACTCGGCCCGCGTTGTTTCATTGATTATTTGTTTGCAATAACTGACCCTGTCGCGATACTTGTCGCAAGGCTGTGAGGGATCCCAGCCATCAAGGGGTCGGGCAATGGACAGATATGGCAGCGGGCTGGATCGCGCTGGCGGCGAGTTCCCGGGAGAGCACAGCCGCGCAATCCCGCTCGAGGCGGCGAGCGAGGAGCTCTTCGCGGAAAGTGCGCGCCACGCCGCGATCCCCGACGAACTGTTCGCGCTGCAGGAACTCGACTGCTTCTACGAAGACGACAGCCAGACGCTGTGGACCTACATGCGCCCGAAGGGCCGCCCCAGCTTCACCCCGCCTATGCTCAGCGATTTCGAATCGTGGCAGCGCCTCATCGGCAAGGGCTTCGGGCCCGAGAAGACTGCGCTGCGTTTCCTTGTTCTCGGCAGCCGCGCGCCCGGCGTGTTCTGCTTTGGAGGCGATCTCGAGCTGTTCCAGCGCCTGATCCGCGAGAAGAACCGCGATGGGCTGGTGCGCTATGGCCACCGCTGCTGCGAGATCCTTCACCGCAACCTGCACGCGCTGAGCCTGCCCCTGATCAGTATCGGCCTGGTCGAAGGGGCGGCGCTCGGCGGCGGGTTCGAAGCGCTGCTGTCGTTCGACTACATCGTGGCCGAGCGCGGCGCGACTTTCGGGCTGCCCGAGGTGATGTTCGGCCTGTTTCCCGGCATGGGCGCACACGCGCTGCTGGCGCGCAAGCTGGGCACCGCGATGGCCGAACGGCTGATCCAGTCCAACGAGACTTATACCGCCGAGCAGATGTACGAGCTCGGGATCGTGCATCAGCTGGCCGAGAACGGTCAGGGGCTCGCCGCGTGCCGCGA